>JAHENP010000291.1 GCA_018609965.1 Haloferacaceae archaeon | reverse complement strand
TTCCGGGCCTTCTCTGCCGAGAGCGTCTCGTCGTCGAAGTCCCACCCAAGAAACCGGAGTTCGGCGGCACCGAGCGCGTCTGCGAGATACGCCGTCCGGTCTCCGTCGGTGAACCCGCCGGGGTTCTTGACGGCGTCGGCGGGAGCCGCCTGTGTCGTCGCCAGGGTGTGTCCGAGGTCGGTCTCAGGGAGCCACTCGGCGAGCAGGTCACGGTTGTCGCCGTGGGCGTGAACCGCCACGGGTGCGCCGCGAGCGGTGCGGTCCGCGACCGTCTCGGGATTCTTGTCGAGATCCGTCACCATCAGATCGACCGTCACGCCGGCGTCCGCGAGCCGGTCGGTCGCGATCGAGGCGGCAAACACCGTGTCGGCCTCGCGTGCGACCGCCACCGCCGACTCCAGTGACGGCCCCGCACCGGCGACCGCCACCGTCTGGTCCGTGCAGTCGAGGCGAGCGTGGTCGAACGGCTTGGCGACCGCCGCCAGTTCGTCCCGAGCGGCTCGGTCGCCGCCGCGTCCGTAGCCGAAGTCGGTGAGAATCGACTCGTAGATCGGCTCCCAGTCGGCAAACTCCATCGTGTGTCCCTCGCTCGGAGGCGTCGAAACCGTTTCGATCTGTCTCTCTGGCGTGGGTACTCGGTGTCGGCGACGTTCGTCGGGAGACAGGCTCACCAGACAACACGGTGCTGTCGCTGGTCAGTTGTAGTACGGAGTGGCCGGAGTGGCACCCAAGTACCCCTACCCGTGGTGCCGTTCCGGCTTCACCAGAGTGGTGTACCCGGTTCGGTATAAGTTTTCCCTACTCTCGCCGGATGTCGAAGCGGCCGACGGCGGCCGCGAGCTGGTCGTCGCCGGTGACACCGTCGACCAACGCCGCCAGTCCGGCCAGCGAGCCCGCGACGAGCGCGGCCGTCCCCTCGCTCCCGACGGCGACGGTCGCGTCTGTCCCCGCGGCGGCCGCGCGGAGCCGACCGACCTGCTCGGCGTCGAGCCCGTCCAACTCGTACACACGCGTGGCAGCCGTCGTCGCCGGCGCGTCCGTGCCGATCCGGTCGAGGTGCCGTTGTGCCTCTCCCGGTGCGGTCACGTCCAACTCCTCGACGGCCACGTCACCGTCCGCGGTGGTGCGGTCGCGGGCGAACTCCGCGCCGACGAGCGCGGCGTCGCGGGTCTCCGCCACGTCGTGGGTGCGGATTACGTGTGCGCCACGCTCGACGGCCATCGAGGTCGCCGCCAACGACACCGGGAGCGCCCCCTCCGTGTCGCGACCGGCGATTGTCTTCAGGAAGCTCTTGCGGTTGATCGACACGAGCATCGGCCGGCCGTAGCCGCGGAACTCCCGCAACCGACGGAATGTCTCCCGGTCGTCCGCGTGGGTCTTCGCCTCGCTCCACCCGCCGAACGCCGGATCGACGATCGTCTTGTCCGTGAACCCGTTCTGTGTGAGCGCCTCGTAGATCTCGTCGACGTCCTCGATGGCGCCCGGCCGTTCGAGGTTCGGGGGAGACGCCATCTTCGACACCGCGGCGTCGTGGTCCCGACACACCTGCGGCATCTCCGGGTCCGCAAACCCACAGATGTCGTTGACCATGTCGAACCCACGCGAGAGCGCCTCGTCTGCCACCTCGTGGTAGCGCGTCTCGATGGAGAAGACGGCGTCACCGGAGACGGACGCGATTGTCTCCAGTGCGGTGTCGAGTCGGTCCAACTCCTGGTCCGGCGAGAGCACATCCAAGTCTTTGTTCGCCGACTCCAGTCCCACGTCGACGATGTCGGCCCCCTCGCCGATCAACTCCTCGTCGACGTACGCCGCCGCCTCCCCGGGGTCGTCGTAGACGCTCGGGTCGTACGGCGACTCCTGTGAGACGTTCAACACACCCATGATCCGCGGGGGGTGATCGTCGCCGATCCCCAACCCCGCCGCGTCGATAGTTCGCACGTCCGTTCACTGGAGCCGGTCGTGCATAGAGTCGGCGGTCCGCGGTCGTGACAGCCACCGAGGTCAGCCAGTGTTCGTCAGAACCCACGCCGCCAGCCGTTCTGCCTACGTCTGCGCGTCGTGCTCACGGGAACGCGGGTCGGGTCCCTCCACAACGTGACCGAACGCTTAGGCCCGTCCCCGCCGTCCAGCCTGACGAATGTCGTCCCCGGAGGTCGTCCGTACACCGGACGTACTCGACGGTGAACCGCGGCTCGCGGGCACAGGTATCGCGGTGCTGGAGGTGTGGTCGTACGTGCGCGAACTGGAGTGGTCACACGAGGAGACCGCCCGACAACTGTCGCTGTCGGAGGCACAGATCCGTGCCGCAGTCGACTACTGTGAGGCCAACCCCGAGGAGATCGCGGCGGTTCGCGAGGCTCGCCGCGAGCGCGAGGCGGCGATGGCCGACGATCTCGACATCTAAGCAGCACTCGCAAACACTCTCACTCCGGAAACAACTCCTCCTCGCGGTCGATCTCGTCTATCTGCCGGCGTTCCGCCGAGGTCAACGACAGGTCGGCGGCAGCCAAGTTGGCGCGTCTGTGTGCCGGACTCGCCGCCCGCGGGATCGCCACGACGCCGTCGTGGTCGAGCACCCACGCCAGCGCGACGGCCGCCGGGCCCGTGTCGTTGGCCGCGGCGATCTCACGGATCACGGGGTCGTCCAACACCCTCCCACCTGCCAACGGCCCGTACGCGACCACCGGGTAGCCGTGGTCGCGAGCGTCCGCAAGTGCGGGGAGCGTCTCCGTCGGCTCGTAGTCGCCTCGCGGGCGGTGGACGTACAGGAGGTCGACGCGGTCGACGCCGAGCCGGTCGAGACTCGTGCGTGTCGACTCACGAACCGTGTCACCTGCCGGCCCGTCTGTCCACAGTTTCGTCGCGACTGTCACCGTCTCGCGGGGAACGTCTGCGGCCGCCAGCCCAGCCCCGACCGCCGTCTCGTTGTCGTAGATCTGTGCGGTGTCGAGGTGGCGGTAGCCAGCCGCGAGCGTCTGTCACCGCGTCTGGGTCGTCGATCCCCATCGTTCCGAAGCCGACCGGTGGGAGTTCCATACGAGTCGGTGCCACGGCGGACAAAAGTGGCTGGCGGCTGTGTGTCGGGCGGCAGGATTCACGATACCGTCTCTGCGGTGTCGCGAAACACCAACACGCCGTACGCGGCGACGAACGCACCGACCGGCGCAGTGAGTGCGACCGCGACCGTCACACCCGTTACTCCGCCCCGGATCAGTGAGGAGACAGGCAGCGAGACGGCCGCGCCCGCGAGGACATGTGTGATCGCGAATCGGGGGTAGTTGCCGCCGGACCCAGCCAGTTGGAGCGTGCGGTCCAACGCCGACCGGAACCCACGGGCTTCGACGACGATCACGAACGGCAACCCGTACAGCGCGTAGCTGACGACGAACACGATCGGGAAGACGATCACCGCAGCCGTCGGTGCCACGAGCACGACCGGGAGCACTGCGAGCACGACTCCTGCACGCAGCAGCTGTGCGGCGACGACCGGCAGGCCGTGACGGGCAACACTCCGGCGAAACAGAGACTTCCCGTGTGGAGCGTCGCCCGGCGCAGACAACCCGTCTGCGAGGCTGTCGAACGTGCCGAGCAACCCGGCTTCCAACACGCCGGCGACCGCCGCACCGAACAGAACGGCGGCGACGCCACCCAGCCCGAACGTCTCCGTCGCCGCCGGGCCGGTCGTGTTCGGGAGCGAGGCGTACGTCCAGACCGTCGGGAGCCCGCTGGGCAACGGGAACGTGACGCCGCCGCCCGGTCCGGCGTCGAGCGCTCGCGCGAGACTCGTGACTGACAGGAGCGAGGCGACCGCTGGAACGGCCGTCAGTCGTGGCCGTCGTCGGAGTAACGACCACGCGTGTTCGAGTCTACTGTCGGGGTTGTCGGGTGACCGACTGCGCCGTGTGTCGTCGTCACTCTGGGCGTCGTCTGGATCGTCTGGATCGTCTGGCGGCGCGGAGGGCACAGCAGTGCGCGGGGCGACCACCCACTTTTCTCCGTCGGTTCCCCGCTCGTGGTGCGATCCTGTTGTCGTCTCAGTCGTGACCGCTCACCGGAGCCGGCTCGTACGGCTCCTGTACGTACGCCAACTCGGAGTCCGACAGTGACCCCGACACAGACGCCACTCCCAACACAGACACCGTCCCGTGCGGTGAGACACACCCCGAGACAGTTACCGGCGAGACACAGACGGTCAGACGATGTCACAGCCCTCCACGCACACCGACGGCTGCGAGAAGTGCGGCCACGGAGACGCAGAGGTCGGCACGATCTCCACGACCGGCGGCGGTCTCTCGAAGATGTTCGACATCCAGACGAACAGCTTCAAAGTCGTCTCCTGCACAAACTGCGGTTACTCGGAGCTGTACCGCGACACCGGGTCGGGGACGAGCGACCTCGTCGACGTGTTCCTCGGCTGATGGCGGCAGCCGGGATCACCCTGCTCGTGATCCTGCTCGTCGGGCTCGCGGCGCCGCTCGTTCTCCACTGGCTGGTGCGGGCCGAGCGGGAACACGACGCCGACGAGATCACCGACTTCGCGGCCGCCGAGCGGGCGGCGCGGCGAGACGAGGAGTGAGTCGACTGTCGAGCATCGGTAAGCCAGGCGGCACGGACGAGCACGACACCAACTTCTTTGTCGATCCCGCTCGTACGACTGTCAACTCTACGGGGGTGGTGGCCCGACGGTCACCACACCCCACGAACCACACTATGACACTCTGGCTCCTCGGCAACCAGCTGTCGATCGACGCCGCACCGCT
>JAHENP010000290.1 GCA_018609965.1 Haloferacaceae archaeon | reverse complement strand
TGCGGTGTCACCCTGTGCGCTCGGCCGGGCACCCTCGATCACCACCGGCGCCTCGTCGGCGGCGACCGCTCCCGCGGCCAGTGGGTAGGAGATCGACGAGAAATCGCCCGGAACGGCGTAGCGGTCGGCAGCGTAACGCTGCCCGCCGGGGACGGCGAACCCCTCGCTCGTCCGGCTCGTCTGGACGCCGAAGTCGGCGAGCAACTCGCGGGTGATCTCCACGTACGGCGCCGACTTTAGCTCTGTCTCCAGCTCGATCTCGATCCCCTCGGGCGTGACGGCGCCGGCCATCAGCAGTGCGGTGACGAACTGCGAGGAGACATCACCGGGGATCGACACCCGGCCGCCGTCGACGCCACTCCCGACGACCAACGGCGCTTGGCCGTCCTCACGCGTCGATTCGGCTCGCCCACCGAGCGACTCGACGGCCGCCAGCAACGGTCCCTGCGGGCGCGACCGGAGCGAGTCGTCACCGGTCAACACGACGAGCCCGTCCGCGAGCGCGCCCGCGGCGGCCGTCAGCCGCATCGTCGTCCCGGAGTTGGCACAGTCGATCACGCCGTCGGGCGTCTCTGGACGGCCGTCGAAGCCGACGACACGCGCCTCGCCGGCGTCGTCGTCCCACGCGACGGAGCCGCCGAACGCCTCGACTGCCCGGGCGGTCGCCGCCGGATCGGCGCTGTGTAAGGGGTCGGCGACGACCGTTCCCTCGCCGTAGCCCGCGGCCAGCAGTGCGCGGTGGGTGTAGCTCTTCGACGGCGGGGCGTCGACACGGCCGGCGACGGTCGAGGGACCGAGGTGTGCGTCCATACCTGCCCGGTGTGTCGGACGGGAGAAAGCCGTGTCGGAGCGGCGTGTCACTCCTCGGACGAGCGGCCTGTCACCGCTTGGACAACTGCTTTGCCGACGGCCCCGTCAGTATACAGGTATGGATCCTGACTTCGGACCAGTCGACGACGCGCTCACGGCCGCCGACGCGGACGGCTATCTCGTCGAGGCAGACTCGGAGGACGCCACCCAACGCTACCTCTCGGGGTTCGACGCTCCCGACCCGTTCGTCACGCTGTACACGCCCGAGGCCGTTCGCCTGCTCGTCTCCGGGTTGGAGTACGGCCGGGCGCAGACAGACGCCCGGGCGGACGAGGTGAAACGGTACGCCGACTACGACCGCCAACGGCTGATCGAGGAACACGGCGAGCGGACGGGGACGGCGAAGCTGTACGCGGCCTTCCTCGCGGAGTCGGATGTCGACAGCGTTCTCGTCCCGGAGCGGTTCCCGCTCGGAATCGCGGACGCGCTCCGCGAGGAGGGGGTGACGGTGACGGTGGACACGGACGACGCCGTCGGCGAGGTGCGCGCGGTCAAGACCGACACGGAGGTCGACCACGTCCGCGCGGCACAGGCGGCCAACGAGACCGCGCTCGCCCGCACCGAGGAACTGCTGGGGGCCGCGACGGTCGACGACGAGGGGCGACTCGTCTACGAGGGCGAGCCGCTGACCAGCGAGCGCGTGCGCCGGGAGATCGAGATCACTCTCCTCCGGGAGAACTGTGCGTTAGACGAGACGATCGTCGCCGGCGGCGCGGACGGCGCCGACCCACACGAGCGGGGGAGCGGCCCACTCTTCGCGGACGAGCCGATCATCGTCGACATCTTCCCGCAGGACAAGACGACGAAGTACCACGGCGACGTGACCCGGACGTTTCTGGTCGGCGAGCTCAGCGAGGAGCTCCGGCAGCGCTACAACCTGACCCACGAGGCGATGCAGGCGGCACTGGAGACGGTCGCCGCCGGCGTCACCGGGAGCGCCGTCCACGACGCCGCCTGTGACGTGTACGAGGATGCGGGCTACGCGACGCTCCGGTCGGACCCGACGACCGAGACGGGCTTCATCCACTCGACGGGCCACGGGCTGGGGTTGGAGGTTCACGAGTCGCCCAGCGTCGCCCCGCGCGGTGGGGAGCTCCGTCCGGGCCACGTGATCACCATCGAGCCGGGGTTGTACGACCCCGAGGTAGGCGGTGTCCGGATCGAAGACACGGTCGTCGTCACGGAGAACGGCTACCGGAATCTCACCGACTACCCCGTCGAGTTGGTGGTCGACTGACTCGGCGCCGGGGTCCCGCTCTCACTCCGCGCCGAACTCGTCTAACGTCGCGTGGACGTTCTCTTTGACCTCCGACACCGGCGCGGTCTCGGCGTCCAACTCGAGTTCCTCGACCGCGGCCGCACCGACCCGGTCGATTGCGTCGTCCGGACAGTACACCCCCAGCCGCCACCGACGGCGTTGGGCCTCCCGGAGCGCGGAGACCAACGGCGACTCGTCTTCCAGCCGGCGCACTTCGTCGTTGACGATCACCTCCGAGGTGGACTCCCGCATCCTCGGCTCTCGTTCCACGTCGACGATCACGTCACGGGGACGCACTTCCGCACGCTCGGCGATGGCCCGTTCGGCCGCGTCGGCCTTCTCGAATCCGAACCCGCGCACGCGAGCGGGCACGTCGCCGTACTCTGCCCACACCGCTCGTTTGAACAACGCCCGTTCGTCGTACCGGCGGGCGAACTCGCTTGTGGCGTCCGTCCGACGCAGCGCCGACAACAGGTCGTAGTCGTCCCACCGACGCACGTCGTGGGCGGTCCACTCCGTCGCGTCCAACAACCGCTCGGTCGCGCGCCGCAACATCGCCTTGCTGATCCGGGCGGTGTGTTGGGTGTAGACGGTCGGGTTCATCAGCGCCCGCGCGAGCAGGAGCGACTCCGCCGTCTGGACGTTCCCCTCCGCGAGCACCAAGTCGCCGTCGGCGAAGGTGAGTTCTCGAACGAGTCGTTCGTGGTCGATTGTGCCGTACGGCACGCCCGTGTGGTGGGCGTCACGGACGAGATAGTCCATCCGGTCGACATCCAACTCCCCCGAGACCAGCTGGCCGTAGCGGTCCTCGCCGGCGATCAGCCCGGCGACCCGTTCGGGGTCGAGCCCTTCCTCGCGCAACACCTCCCCGACGGCGGAGTCGACCAACAACCCCGTCACGTCGTCGTGGTACAGCCCCGTCTCTCGGTGGATCAGCCCCTCGACGTTGTGGCTGAACGGGGCGTGGCCGACATCGTGCAACAGGGCGGCCGCACGCACCCGCTCGGCCTCGACGCCTTCGATTCCCAGCGAGTCGAGCGCGCGGTCCGCGAGGTGGTACACCCCCAGTGAGTGTTCGAACCGGGTGTGGTTCGCGGACGGGTAGACGAGCTTCACCGTCCCCAACTGGGAGATGCGGCGGAGCCGTTGGACCGGCGGGGTGTCCAACAGCTTCGCGGCGACCCCCTCGACCGCGATGTGGTCGTGGACGCTGTCCTTGATCGTGGGCATAGGGCGGACTTCGTCAGCTTAGTATAAAAGTCGCCTGTGGCTTTGTGTGGTCTTCTGTTATCCGCGGCTGATTAGCTGAGGCTATGGGTTTGGGTTGACTTTTACAGATATTATTTATAAAATATCAATAGAGTAAGTGACTCAACAGTGAACGGATCGACTCGCGAGCCGTGCGTTCCAAATGAGGTTGAGAACCGATAATATTTTATTATATAGATTATAGCTTAAATCTTAAGCAGATATAATTTATTATGATATATTAACATAATTAGTATTTTTAAATAAAACGGATGTCGAAGCATCTGAATTGTACGCGAGCGATTTGCTCCTCTCCAGCCCCAGTTGAACGGCACAACTATACTCTCCCAACTGACTTGCTCTTCGCTCGCGCATTTTAATTATTTAGAACAGTTTAACGAAAAAATAAGGTTTATATCATTGGTCCATCTCACATCTAGTATGGGTCCGCGGGCCCCCGAAACAAAGCAAGCTTGGAAAGAGCTGAACGAGCACTTTGGAAGATGTCCAAAGTGTGGAGTTGATCCGTTCGTCGGTTGGGATGCACTACATTCTCATTCATCGCACCTGAAAAAATTCTATTCAATCTGCATCGCGCTAAAAAACGCTAAGTTGATAAAGATAGGATCAAAAGCATCGGATATAACAGACGCAGGGAAGCTAGCAGCTGACTTGGTAGACTCAAAAGAAGGCTCGTTTCAGAGACTCAGCGAGATACTCATCGACTCTCACTCAGAAGTCGCAAATGTGACAATAGATGATAAAAAGTTCAAATGCAACAGCTGTGGTGCGGTTTGGAATCCAGACAAGTGGGAAATAGATTTCAAAGACCTTGGATTCGCAGTTTATAATTATTGATTTATTATTTTATTGTATATTGGATTAAATAATCTCTCCTACTCTCTGCCCGCGGTACGTCGTCACCCTTAACCTCGCGCCAGCCGACGACCGACGTATGTTCGGAGGCGGCGGCATGGACCCGCGGAAGATGGAACAGATGATGAAGCAGATGGGGATCGACATGGACGAACTTGACGCCGAGTCGGTCGTCATCGTCACGGAAGACGAGGAACTCGTCTTCGACGCCCCGCAGGTGACGAAGATGGACGCCCAGGGGCAGGAGACCTACCAGATCGTCGGCTCGCCGGAGACCCACCAGGTCGCGGGCGGCGACGACGCGGAACTGGCGGCCGGCGACGCAGACGCCGCAGAGGCGGACGCGGACACCGGGATTCCGGACGACGACGTGGAGTTGGTCGCCGAGCGCGCGGGCGTGCCACCGTCGACGGCCCGTGAGACGCTGGCGTCCGTCGACGGCGACCTCGCGGCCGCCATCTCGGAGCTGGAGTGACACGCTCGTTGTTGTTGGTCCACACGGGCTCGGACCGGGAGTACATCCGCGAGCGCGGCGCGGAACTCCAGACGGATCTGGGCGTGCTCACCGTGCCCGAGGACGCCGAGCCGGGTGACACGTTGGACACCCATCTCGACGAGACGTTCCGCGTGCGACGGCTCCGCGGCCCGGATCTGTTCGACCACTACGAGCGCACCGGCGCGCCGATGCTCCCTCGCGACGTGGGGTTGATCGTCGGGGAGACGGGCGCACAGGCCGGCGACACGGTGTTGGACGCCGGCACCGGGACGGGCGTGCTCGCCTCGTATCTCGCCCGGCTGGGCGCGACGGTCGTCACCTACGAGACCGACCCGGGGTTCGCCGACGTGGCCCGCGAAAACACCCGTCTCGGCGGCGTCGCGGACGCGGTCGACGTGCGAACCGGGGACGTGACTGACGCGCTCGACGATCTCACCGAGCGGGAGCCGGGGTTCGATCTCCTCACACTCGACACCGCCGACGCGCCGGCGGTGGTCGAGCGCGCGCCGGCGCTGCTCCGACGCGGGGGGTTCCTCGCCGTCTACTCCCCGTTCGTCGAGGACGCCCGCGAGGTGGCACTGACCGCCCGCGAGGCCGGACTCGACGGCGTCGAGACCCTGGAGACGATCCAACGCGAACTCGACGTGGGGGACCGCGGCACCCGGCCGGACACCGCCGGCGTCGGCCACTCCGGCTACCTCACCTTCGGCCGCGCGGACGGCGACTGAGCCGTCTCCGTTGTTCGGATCGGCTCCGTTCGACGACTCACTCGATTCGGACTGGCTCACTCGGTTCGACGACTCACTCGATTCGAGCTGGCTCACTCGACTGTGGCGACCAGTTCTCGTTGTTCCGTGTCGAACCGATCCGAATCGAGCAACGAGCCGACCGCTCGGGCGGTGTCGGGGTCGCCGTCCCGTACCGTCGCCGGGTAGGCGCCGCCGGCCAACAGGTAGCTGTCGCCGTCCGGGCGAACCGCGACCCGAGCGGTCGTGCGGACCGACACCGGGCCGGCGTCGTACACCGCCGTGAACCGGCCGACGCGGGCCTCACAGCCGTCGACCTGTCGGGTGGTGGTGTCGCGTTCGCGCACGTCGGTCAACCCGCGTTCCGCGAGCCGGTCGGCGAAGCCGGCGTGTGCGCGGTCGGCGACGAGCCGGGTCAGCGGGCCGGAGGGCGCGGTTCTGGGCTCCAACGCAAGCCGGGCGGCGACGAAGAACCGCCACTGGCCGTCGACGCCGGTCGCGTCCGCGATCTGCTCGCGGAGTCGTGTGTCGTCGTAGACGGCCGTGTGGGCGTGGACTGAGACCACGCGGGCGTCGAACGGTCGACTCTCCGTCGTCTCCGTCTCCTCCCAGCCTGCGAGCGACGCCTCGGGCAGCCTCGGTCTGTCGACCGCCATCGTCTGTCGGTGCGGCGGGACAGATATAACTCCGGTGGGCACGCTCCGGACAGCCGCGGGACTCTTGTCGGCCGACCGCAAACGCCGACCGTGACAGACGCAACACTGTCGACGATCAGCGTCTACCCGGTGAAGGCGCTCGACGGGCTCTCTCTCGACGCCGCCGCGCTCGGGCCGGACGGCGGGCTCGTCCCGGACAGAGTGGTGGCGCTGACGGACGCCGACGGTGACTACGTCAACGGGAAGAACGAACGCGCGATCCACCGCGTGACGGCCGACTACGACCCGGCGGCCGGCACCGTCCGGCTGACCCCACCGCCGGCCGCGGACGCACCGACCGACACCGTCCCGGCGCCGGCGACGTTCACCGTCCCGGGACTCGCGGCGGCGGTCGGTGACACGGCCGACGGCTCGGCGGGCGACGGAGTCGAGACCGACACGACCGACTGGGACGCCCCCGTCGGCGGCCCGGACGCGCTCGCCGACTGGGTGGCCGACTACGTCGGCTACGCGGTGACCGCCGAGGTGACGGCGCCGAGCTACCCGGACGACACGGTCGCCAGCGGGCCGACGCTCGTCTCGCGGGCGACGCTGGCGACGGTCGCGGAGTGGTTCGGCCACACGCTACACGAGACACGTCGGCGGTTCCGCCCGAATCTCGTCGTCGACGGCGACCTCCCGACGTTCTGGGAGGATCGGCTCTACGGCGACCGCTCGGAGTACGTCCGGTTCACGCTCGGGGCGGCGACACTCGACGGCGTGGGGCCGTGCCGCCGGTGTGTCGTCCCGGCGCGTGACCCCGACACCGGCCGCGAGACAGAGGGGTTCACCGAGCGGTTCGTCGACCGACGGGAGGCGACACTGCCGGAGTGGAGTGCGGGCCCGCGGTTCGACGGCGCGTTCAAACTCACCCTCAACACCCGGATGCCGGCGGCGAGTCGAGGGGAGACGCTCCGCGTTGGCGACCCGCTCTGCGTCGAGGGGTCGGTGCCGGCAGAACAGTGATCAAAAGCTTCGCCGTCCGACCGGTCACTCCTCGGTGTCCTCGGTTTCGTACTCGTCGGGCGTGTAAGTGGTGATCTCCAGCGCGTGGACCTCCGTCGTCATCGCGTCGCCGACGGCGTCGTACACCATCTGGTGGCGGTTGACGATCGACTCCCCCGCAAACGCCGGCGAGACGACGACCGCGGCGTAGTGGGCGTCCGCCTGCTCG
>JAHENP010000289.1 GCA_018609965.1 Haloferacaceae archaeon | reverse complement strand
CGGGTAATCGGGACGGCTCACCTGTCACCACCCCCGTCACCGTGCGATCCCGAGGTGTCCTCGGTGTCGTCCGTGTCGGTGCTGTCTGCGTCTGTGCCGTCTGCGTCTGTGTCACCGCCGGCCTCGTCACCGTCCGTCTCGTTCCCGGAGTCGTCGTCACGGAGTCGGTCGAACGCGTACAACGCCGCCGTCCTGGTCTCGTCGTCCACACCGCCGGCGTACCGCACCCGACGGAACGCGCCGGTGAGCGTCTCCACCGCCTCGGTCGGGCGGCCGGCGGCGACGGCCGCGCGCGCCAACTCACCCGGTGTCCGTGTCTCGACGCGCCCGACACCCGGGACGTACCCCGGGAAGCGCGCCCACGCCTCGCGGACGGTCGCGGGCGGCTGTGGCCCGTCGTCGTCCGTCGACGGTCGCACGTGCCCGCCCGCCCGAGTGGTCGTGTCCGAGGCGTCCGTCGTCACGCTCGATCCGCTCGAACTGGTCGACACGGAGAGCCCGCCGATCAGCCCGGACAACGACAGCGACGGCACCGACAGCGAGGCGACGCCGGCAGCGACACCGCCGACCGCGGCCGCGACGCCACGACCGAACGTCGCGACGCCGCCGAGGCTCGCGGTGCCGACACTGCCGACCAACTGTGCAACTCCACCACCCAGCGACGCGGCGACACCGCCGGTACCCAGGAGGACCGCCACGGTCGCTCGCGGTACGGCAGCAACGAACAGTCGTACTCGGGGGAGCCGGCCGTCCGGGAGCGCCGCGGCACCGGCGACGGTGCCGGCCGCTGACACTCCGACGGCAGTGAGGAAGGCGACCGTACCCAGGCCGCCGACCCACAACAGCAACACACCGAGACCGGTGCCGCTGTCTGGCGAGCTATCTGCGTAGTTCGACTCGTCGTCGTCGTCCGGCTCCGGGGTCGGCGTCGGCGTCGGTGTGGCCGTCGCCGTGGCCGTCGCCGGTTCGCCGACACCACCAGTCTCTGTTGCCCCGTCGAGTGGGGCGAGTCCAGTGCCAGTCGTCCCGTCGGTCGCACCCGCCCGGTCGGCCCCCGGGTAGCTCCCGAAGCCGCCGGCGGGGAACAACGACGCCGTCGCGACGAGGAGGAGGGCGAGCGCGCCGACGGTCACGGCGCGTGCGGGGTCGTGTCCCATCGCGTACAACGTAGGAGGGGGGAAGTATATGTTTTTCCGGACCACACGGTCAGGTGATGGTCTCCCGTACACCCGTTCACCCCACGCTCCGCGTGGCCGCCACGCTCGCGGCGGCGCTGGCGACGACGGTCGCCGTTGCCGTCGGCCTCGCCGCGCTCCTCCGGCCGTGGCTGGCCGCCGTGTTGCCGTCCGGCACCGCCGGCACCGCTCTGTTGGCCGGCCTGCTCACCGTCACACTGGTCGTCGCACAGCTCCGGTCTGTCCGGCGTGGCCTGCTCGACACGCTCGACGCCACGGTCGTCGACCGCGCGGCGTACCCTGATCTCCACGCCCGCCTCACCCGACTGGCCGGCACCGCGGACGCGCCGGTGCCCGAGTTGGCGGTCGTCGACAGCCCCGTCCCCAACAGTTGTTCCGTCGCCGGCTCGGCTGCCGGCACGGTCGTCGTCTCGACTGGGCTGGTGGAGACGCTCGATCATGAGGCGTTGGACGCCGTCCTCGCGCACGAACTCGCACACCTCCGGAACCGCGACGCCGCCGTGTTGACACTCGCGTCGTTCCTCCCCGCGGTCGTCGCCGGCGACTACGCACCCCTCTCGGATCTGGGCGTCGACGACCTCCCGACGGGGCTCCAGTGGGCACTCGGCGGCGCGGTGTTGCTCGCCGGCTACCTCCTCGCCGTCCCATCCCTGCCGGGCACGGCGGGATCGGTCGCGTCGCTGGGTGCCTACGCTGGCGCGGTGTTGGGTGTGGTCGTCCTCGGCGGGATCGTCCTCGGGGTCGGCGCGACAGTAACGGTGTCGCTGACCCGCCGGCTCTCCCGGCAACGGGAGTTCGCGGCCGACCGCGCCGCCGCCGAGCTGACCGGCTCTCCGGCCGCGGTCGCGGACGCGCTCGAACGACTCACTGACACCGGGCCGGCGACCGCCGACGCCCGACAGGCGCAGGCGACCCACGTCGCGGAGCTGTCGTTGCTCCCGCACGGGTTCGAGGCTGACGACACGGACGACGGGGACGGCCCGTTGGCCGGCGACGATCTCGTCGAGTCGTTCGCGCTCGATACTCGCGCGCACCCGCCAGTCGCCGACCGCGTTGCGGCGCTCGGCGAGACGGCCGCCGCTCGCTCGACGACACCTGCAGACGACTGACGGGAAGTCAGTCGGGCGCGGACAACCGACAGGGAATCAGTTGGCGAACGACCGACAGCCACTCACCCCCTGCGTCGCGCCCGCCGGGCCGCGTCGACCAGCGTCCGTGCCGCCTCCGCACTGGCCGCGACGCGCTGCCGCGGCAACGGCGGCAACGACTGTCGGAGCCGGATCGTCTCCTCGTCGGCGGTGACGGCGTCGACGGCCCACCACGGGAGGAGCGTGCCGCCGGTTCCTTCGGACCGACCGACGACCAGCCCGTCTTCGAGCACGACCAGCTCCTGGTCGTCGGCACCGACGAACACCGCCGAGGTGACCGCACCGACGAGGATCACGAACAGGTCGGTCTCGGCGGCGAACACCAGACCGACCCCGTACAACGCCGCGGCCGACGCGAGGAAGTGGAACAGAAACTGCCGTGTGCGGGGGGTCGTCGCGTCGACACGCGCGAGAACGGTCCCGGCGGCGATCCGGCGGTCGACGAGGTACCCCTCGCCGGCCGACGCGAGCACCAGCCCGGCGAGCACGACGACCATCGGGTACACGCCACCTGGGACGGGATCACCCGCGAGTTGTGCGCGCCCGGCGACGGCGGTCGGCAGGAGAACGGCCAGCCCACCGACTAGAAGGTGGCCGCGCCGGTCGACGGCGGCGTCCCGCAGGCCGGGCGCCAACGACACCAGCCCGCCGCCGACGAGCCCGCCGCCGAGGGCCGCCAGCAGGACGAACGACGCGCCGGTGACCGCGGCGCTCCACCCGACGACGGCGCCACAGAGCCCGCCCCAGACGACGGTTGTCGTGTTCGGTCTCAAACTGTCGCTCACAGACGGTCTGTGTCGGCTTCCAACAAAAAGTGTCGTGTGGTGTCTCGCGCGCGGCGACACCGGTTTCGGGTGCGTCGCGCTCCTCAGATGCGTCGTCGTTCTCGCACCTGTTCGACCGTGCGGCGTGCGCGGTCGGCGGCGACACCGAGCAAGAGCACGGCGACGCCGACGAGTCGGACCCGGGTCCGGGCGCTCGGCTGGGGTTGGAAGTCGACCGCGAGCACGCGGTCGTACCCCCAGGCGGCCGCCGCGAGCAGCCGGCCGGGGACCAACAGGTGGACGACTCCGGAGACGACACACAACACCGTCGCGTACCGCAGGGTGTCGGGGAGGTTCACACCAGTCGATTCACCCCCCGATTGCTAAAACACACGCCTCGGTGTCGGCTCGCGACGCAGGCGGTGTGCGTTCTTGATGGGTAGTGTGTGTGCGCTCGCGACGCAGGCGGTGTACGCGCTCGTGGCGGCGCCGTTCACCACAGCAACAACAACGCGACACCGGCGGTCGTCGCAATCGCGAGCACGTCCGCGACGAGCCGTGTCCGGCGGTCGACCGTCGCGAGAAACTGGCCCTGGCTTCGTGCCTCCGCCGGCGAGAGGGCGACCCCAAGATCGCCCGCCGACAACGACCCCCACAGCGCACACAACACCGCGACCGGCAACGCGACCACTCCCGAGATCACGCCGGCGGCCCGGAGCCCGGCCGCGACGGCGAGAAACGCCAGCAACGGCGCGACGGCGACCAGTCGGATCAGCCACAACGGGCTGTCGTCGTCCAACTCGGCGTCGAACTGCCACAACGGCTCGACGTCCCCCTCCCACTCCGGGAGCGGCGTGACGGTGATCGACAGTCCGGCGGCGGCCGCCGGCACGGCGTGTGCTAACTCGTGTGGGAAGACCACCGCGGCAGCGAGACGACGGAGCGGGCGGACCATCCACTCGTCTGTCGGGGACAGACGGGCAAGAGGGCTTCGCGCACCCGCTGCTCGACTGGGCCGTACGACCGGCCATACGCCTCAGATCATCGCCTCCACCCGTTCGTCCGGGTGCCGGCGGTAGTAGTCCACCAGTCGGTCGACGTACGTCGCCAGCGGTGGACACCGCAGGTCGGTGTCGGCGAGCGCGCGCTGTGTCGCCGGATTTGCGTACCGCGTCGGGTGGTCGAAGTAGTCGACCGTCGCGGGCTCCGTCGCGACCACCCGGTCGAGCGCCCGCATCCCACGCCGGACGACCGGCTTCGGTGCCGGCACGGCGATCGCGCGCTGGTTCATCGCGTCGGCGACCGCGTCGACGAAGCCAGGGACGGTCGCCGGCGCGGGGTCACACAACTGGAACGTCTCGCCGGCCGTGTCTGCCCGTCTGGAGAGCGCCGCGATGGCGTCGACGACGAAGTCCCGCGGGACGACGTTCAGCTCCGTCCGCGCCGCGCCGGGGAGCCGCGGGACGACCGACACCGGCCCGGGTTGTGCGTCGAGCACGCGAAAGAAGTGGTACGGGCCGTCGAACTTCCCCGTCTCGCCCGTCCGGCTGTCGCCGACGACGATTGCGGGTCGGTAGACAGTCGCCGGCAGTCCCGCCTTGATCGCCTCCCGGACCGCGACCTCCGCGCGGTACTTCGTCGCCCCGTAGTGGTTGTTGAACGACTGCCCCTCGCGGAGGTGGCGCTCGGTGAACACGCCGTCGTAGCGCCCGCTGACTTGACCTCCTCCCACCCCTAAAGGGGTGGGATTCCCCGAAGGGGATATTCAGGTTGCGCGTTTCCTCGGCGGTGAAGTACGCTTTCGCGTCCCGCGTCAGCGGTCGCCGTCCGGTTACGACCACGGACGTGCTTTTCAGCGCGTACAGCCGGGTCAAAGCGGCCTTCCTCTCCGGTCACGCCGGGCGTCTGCGAAGCAGGCGGTGGAGTGTTCAGTCCACGAGGCCGCACGGTTCGCCTCAGCCAAACTGTTAGGCCGTGCATGGTTCTCCCTCCCGTTGTCGGATGTTCTCAGCGGCGTTCAGGTCGGCGTGGCGGCCACGGTCGCACTCAGAACACGAGAAGTGGTCGCCGTCACGGGAGCCTTCGGCACCGCAGGCCGAACAGCGTTGACTTGTCTGGAACGGGTCAACCTCCTCAACGCGAATCCCGGCTTGCGCGCCCTTGTAGACGATGAACTCCTGCAACTGGTGGAAATGCCACGAGTGGACGCCACGCCAGTCGCTTCCCTCTCTGATACCTTCCAAGTCCTCGATTTTCAGGACGGGGTTCTCGAACTGTTGTGCCCAGTCGATGAGGCGACGGGAGGTGTTGTGGTTACAGTCACGAATCCGGCGCTCCTCTTTGTTACCCACGCGGTTCCGTGCGCGAAGCGCACCCGCCTGTTGAAGCGATTCGCGTAGGGAACGATATTTGCGCCGGACGTATTTCGCCTCACGACCGGACACCAGCATCGACTCGCCCGTTTCAGCGTCGGCGGCGAGCAGGTGGTTGTGGCCGATGTCCACGCCGATTGCCGTCTCGTCACCAGTTTCGGCGTCGTATTCAACGGTGAACGTACAGAACCAGTCGTCGCTCCGGCGGTACACCTGCAACCGGGACTTGTCAACCTCGCCGTCCACGAGCCGGGCAACGTCGCCGGCTATGTCGTCGTACACGTCGATGGGCGTGTACCACCACCCCGAGATACAGGGAAAGCCGACGACGACCGACCCGTTCTCGGTGCGGTCAATCTCCCAGTTCTGGTTGTTGACCGCGAACGGCTGGCTGGCGTGGTATTCCACGATGCCGTCTTTCTTGTAGTCGGATTTGGCTTCGCGGATAGCCTGATTCTGGATGGCCGAATACAGGTCGTTGTCGATGCTGGCCGTGGTCACGCTCATTCCGAACTTGTCGGCTTCCCATCCGTCGATGCAGAACTGCTTGGTGTTGCGGTACAGGTGGGTGGCGCGTTGCCACTCCCTGCGGCGGTCGCGGGATGGGTTGTGAAGCGTCGTGGTGACGGTCGTCGTGACCACGGTTACAACTGTAACGTATATCTGGACAGTATTAAAACGTGGGAATATCGGGTAGGCCGACACCCGTGGTTTGCTCCCCAGTTGTCGGCTTCATCCCACGGCTAAAGCCGTGGGCTTTCGCCTCGCTACCGCTGTAACAGGTGCTGACGTAGTGGAACCGGTCGACCCCCGCGTCGGTCGCGAAGTCGAGCACGTGCCGTGTCCCGTCGACGTTGACCGCCTCACCCACTGCGCGTTCGACCGCGAGATGGTACACCGCCGCGAAGTGGTACACCGTGTCGACTCCTAGTAACGACGCGCGTGTCCCTCCCAACCCCAGATCCGGCTCCGTGATGTCCCCCTCGACGAGACGAACCGGGGGCAGATCGGCGGACTCACCGCTCCGTTCACTGGTCTCTGTACGCTCACGACCCGCGTCGAGAACTGCGGAGAGCCGTTGTTCGGCCGTCTCGCGGTGGTGTGGCTGGACGAGACACGCGACCGGCCCCTCGCCGCGAGCCAACAGTCGCGGCAGCAACGCGGACCCCAAGAACCCCGGGAACCCGGTGAGCAACACAGTGGCGTCGGTGGCCATCGTCTCACACCGCGTGGCGACCACACTGAAACGTTGCGACCCGCTCGGGGTGTGTCGACCCGGGCGCAGAGATCGACCGGCTGATGTCGGCCGCCGACAGAGCGGGCGTGTGTCAACAGTCGCAGCCTGTCAGATTGCTGTCGCAGATCTGGATGTGTCCCACAACCGCGCGGTGATCGCCGACCGGATTGCCGGTCTCCCGAGCGAGGTCGATCTGGCCGTCTTCCCGGAGTACGCGCTCACCGGGTTCCTCGGCGACGACCGGCTCCAAGAGGCCGCACTCTCGCGAGACGCACCCGCCATCGAGCGGCTCCGAGACCGCGCCGTCGAGGCGGAACTGGCGGTCACGTTCGGGTTCGTCGAGGCCGCAGGCGACACACAGTACAACGCCACTGCCTACGTCGCGCCGGACGGCGAGCTGACGGTGTACCGGAAACGCCACCTCTGGGGTGCCGAGTCGGAGTGGCTCACTCCCGGGAGTGAGCCGGTCGTCGTCGACACGCCCGCGGGTCGTGCCGGGATCGTGACCTGCTATGATCTCAACTTCGTCGCGCGGAGCGCGGAGCTAACCCGCCCGGAGATCGAACTGTTGCTCGTCGGCGGCGCGTGGCCGGCGGCCTACACGGAGAACTGGCGACTGCTGTGTCGAGCGCGTGCACTCGACGGCGTTCGCTGGGTCGTCGCGGCCGGCCGAACCGGCGAGGGTGGCGCCGAGACGGACACCCAGTCGTACGGCGGGCGCTCGCTCGTCGCGCGACCGGACGGCGG
>JAHENP010000288.1 GCA_018609965.1 Haloferacaceae archaeon | reverse complement strand
TTACTCCTATCCCATACTGGGAGTCAGAGTTACTTTCTGTCCGGAACCCACTGCCAGTGGTTCGAAGGGGTTCTTCGAACGTAGCCTGGGCTGAATCTGATATTATCCGTTTCGTTGGGCGGCTGAACCGCCTCAGTCCAGTCATGTACACGGATTCAATTGGGATAAAGGCTCTGTTAGCAGAAACGGGGATGTGTTTTCGCGTTGTCGGATTCATCCCACCCCTAAAGGGGTGGGCTTTCTCCTTGTCACTGCTGTAATACGCCGAAGAGGTCGACCGGGGAAAGCGAGGAACCGAGGGGACTCCCGAGAGGGATGAAGGGTCTGTTGCAGGCAGTGAAACGGACACTCGGTACTGTCCCCTCCACATCTTCGATCGTCCGCCACGACAGCAGGCACTCATCTCTTTTGTCACAGCCGAGCAAGGCGGAAGCCCACCCCTTCAGGGATGGGTAGCTGACCAGAGACGCTCCCACGACTACCTGAACGGATTCAAGTGTCGTGAGTTGAATCTACACGGTGTCAATGGATCGAGCACTGTTAGTCGCCGTGGTCGTCGGTCTCGTGCAGGGAATCTTCGAGTGGCTACCGATCTCCAGCGAGGGGAACGTCGCACTCGCGTTGTCGGTGTTGGGGCGGTCACCCGAAGAGGCGGTCGCGTTCGCGTTGTTCCTCCATGTCGGCACCGCACTGTCCGCGACGGTGTACTACCGTGACCGTCTCCCCGGACTGGTCGGTGGTCTCTCGACGCTGCGCCCGGGTGTCGACGACGTGGGTCCCGACGGAGCGGCCGCCCGGTTCGTCGTTGTCGGGACGGTGACCTCACTCGCACTCGGGCTCACCGTCTATCAGGCGATCACCGAACTGGTCTCTAAGACCGGCGGCGGGTTGTTCGTCGCGCTCGTCGGCGTCTTACTGGTCGGGACCGGGCTGTTCCAACGGCTGTCGGCCAGCCGCGCGACCGAGACACGGCGTGAGCCGACGCTCGTCGACGCGGTGCTCGTCGGTGCCGGTCAGGGGTTGGCGATTCTGCCGGGCGTGTCACGCTCCGGGACGACGACGGGGCTGTTGTTGCTGCGCGGCTACGACGAGTCCCGGTCGTTCGAGCTGTCGTTTCTCCTGTCGATCCCGGCGGCGCTGGCTGCCGGCGCGCTGGCGTACGCCGACACCGGGCTCCAGACGACGCCGCTTGCGGCGGCCGTCGCGTTGGGTGTCGCGGCTGTCGTCGGCTACGCGACCATCGACGCGTTGTTGCGCGTGGTCGAACGGGTAGCGTTCTGGGGTGTCTGTGTCGGACTCGGCGGGTTGGCGGTGGTGGGCGGGGTCGGGCTGGTGGTGTAGGGTCTCACGGTGTCGGTCTCGTGTGGGGGGCGGTGTCGTATGCGTGGGGAAGCTTCACCTCGGTCGGGCGTCACCGGACCGACGATGCGACGCAGTCACCGCGTGGTCGCCGTTCTCCTCCTCGTAGGGTGTCTCTGTGGCGCGTTCGTCGCGTACAGCTCGCTTGACCCGCGTCCGGACCGGAACATCTACCCGGACGGTCCGGCCGTCGCGGCCGACTACAGAGCGTACGTCGGTGACCGTGTGCTCGTGAGCGGTCCGGTCGTCGCGACGGAGCCGCCGACAATCCGGCTGGACAACGGTGCGGGCGACACGGTCACGGTGACCGTCGCGACCGATCGCCGTCCGGCCGTCGGCGACGGACTAACCGTCTTCGGTCGGCTCCGACCGGACAGTCACCTCGACGCACGGCGTGCGTTTGTCGTCCCCGACGGTAGGCTACAGTACACGTACACGACCTCTGCGCTCGCCGGGCTGTGGGTGCTCGCCCGTTTCCTCCGCTGGTGGCGGGTCGACGCCTCACTCGCCGTCTCGCCGCGTGTTCGACCGCTCGGTGTTCGGGGCCTCCTCTGTGCCGCGAAACGTCGGCTCGTGAGCGGTGACGACGACCACAATGTGGAGGGGTGACGCCCGTGCCCGACCTTCTCACTCACGTTCTCGCCGGATACACGCTGGCGACGGCGCTGCGAGTTCGGTTCGACTGGCTCTCGCCGGCGTACGTCACTGTCTGCATGGCCGGGGCGTTGCTTCCCGACACTGCGAAGCTGTATCTCGTCGTGCCGGACGCGGCCGTCGCGACGCTGTTGGGGGTGCCGTTCTCCTGGCACGTGCTCCACACGCTCGGTGGTGTCGTGGTCGGGGTGTCGGTCGGCGGTGTGCTCGCCCGGCGAGCAGATCGGCTCCGTGTCGTCGGACTCCTGTCGCTCGGTGCTGTCTCACATCTCGCGGCCGACGGGTTGTTGCTCACCGGGTCGGGCCACTCGAAGCCGATGTTGTGGCCTCTCGTGCGGGTCGGACTCCCGACGCCGGGGCTCTACCTGAGTACGGAGCCGACACCGCTCGTGGTCACCGGCGTGGCGGCAGTCGCTGTCTCGCTGTTCGTCCGTCGCGTCCGACCGTCCTGAGGCGGGCTCGTCCGGACTACCTGCAGGACTGACTGTCCAACAGTCTGAGCGTCCGATCAGACAGACACAGCGTGGTCGTAATCCAGCTAATGCGCTCGCTGACGCTACGGGTAGGTCGGGTAACGAACTGTGATCGTCCAAACGCCTATATTTCTTTTCACAGACCAAATTTTACTTTTTGTTTAGTGGTCAAAGCAATCCGACGAGATGAAAACCCACACCACTATTAGCTAGTGTCTGGTTACTCGGAGAATGAGTAACACATGAGTGTGGTTGTAACCGGCGCGGACGGCTACATCGGGTGGCCGACCGCCCTCCGAGTCGCAGACAGGACCGACGAGCGTGTGATCGGCGTCGACAACTTCAGTCGACGCGAGTGGGTCGAGGACGTCGGCTCGCTCTCAGCGACGGACGTGGCGGACCCGGACACCCGGGTGGCGGCCGCCCGCGAGGTCCACGGCCTCCACAACCTCTCCTTCGTCGAGGGTGACCTGACCGACCGAGCGTTCGTCGACGAGCTACTCCAGGTGCACGAACCGGAGACGGTCGTCCACACGGCCGCCCAGCCGTCGGCGCCGTACTCCCAGATCAACGGGGAGCGGGCGAACTTCACCCAACACAACAACATGCAGGCCACCCGGAACCTCGCGTTCGGGCTGGCGGAGAACGACCTCGCGGACACCCACCTGATCGAGACCACAACCACCGGCGTCTACGGCGCGCCGGAGTTCCCCATCCCCGAGGGCGGCGCGGTGATGGAGAACGACGGCGAGCGCGACGAGGTTCCGTTCCCGGCGATGGCCGGGTCGTGGTATCACCAGTGCTACGACTCAGAGACCGAGATTCTCACCACGGACGGCTGGAAGCCGTTCCCTAAGCTCACTGATGAAGACGAGGTCATGTCGATGGACAGTGAGACCGGCGACACCGGTTGGACACGACCATCAGCGGTCCAAGAGTACAACTACTCCGGTGAGATGGTGACAGTGTCGAACCGACGTGTCGACCTGAAGGTGACGCCGAACCATCGAACACTGATCGGGACCAGCTGGGCACAAGACGGGCAGAAGACGTTCGACAACAGACGCGAGATTGTTGAGGCAAATCAACTTGGCGACGAGTACCAGTACCCGTGCTTCTTCACCGCGTTCCCGAGCTGGGAGGGAGAAAGCGAGACAACGTTCGAGCTGCCGAGCTGCGAACACGGACACAACCACGCACAAGTGGTCCAACTCGCGTCTCGGTCGATCCCGATGGACTCGTGGGTCCGATTCTTCGGTTGGTGGCTCGCCGAAGGAACTGTCGGGAAAGCCGAACAAACGAACAACGTTCGGCTGTATCAGTCAGATGCTGGACCGCTCGTTGAAATGTTCGAGAGGATCGGATTCGACCGCGAAAAGGTTCGACACCACACTGATCCGAAACAGGAGTACGTCGAGATCACTGATCACCAGTTGGCGACGTATCTCAGACAGTTCAAGGACCGGAAACGGATTCCGGAGTGGATGCGGAACCTCGATCAAGATCACCTCGGCGTTCTGCTTGACGCCCTGATCGAAGGAGACGGGACAGAGAACGGTCAGGGGTGGACGTACTACACTTCTGACCCGGGGCTGGCGGACGATGTCCAGGAAATCGCGCTCAAACTTGGGTTCAGTGCAACCTCCCACAGTCTGGACCGTAGTGAGGAGGATAACCACCAGACGAGACGGGAGTACAGAGTGAGTATCAACCCGACGTGGTGTGTTCAGGCGAATCAAGGCGACGATGCGTTCGGTCGCGAGCAGTACGACGGAAGCGTATACTGTTGTACCGTCGATGGTGGGCTCGTGCTCGTTCGCCGCGACGGCGCCCCAGTCTGGTGTGGTAACTCGAAGAGCCACGACGCGGCGAACCTCCGACTCGCCCACTCGCAGTTCGACATCCCGGTCAGCGACGTGCGGACCGCGATCACCTACGGGACGGAGACGCCCGAGACCGCTGCCGACCCGCGGCTCGCCACCCGGTTCGACTTCGACTACTACTTCGGGGTCGTCGCCCACCGGTTTTGCGCGCAGGCGGTCGCGGGCTACCCGATCACCGTCTACGGGAGAGGCGAGCAACGGAAGCCGTTCGTCGCGTTGGAAGACGCCGTCGAGGGGCTCGCCCGGCTGGCGCTGGGTGACCCCGACGACCGGCCGGACGACCACGTCGTCTACAACCAGGTCACCCGCCCGATCAGCATCGTCGAGATGGGTGAGACCGTCGCCGAGGTCGCCCGGGAGTTCGATCTCGGGACGACCGTCGAGCACTTCGAGAACCCCCGCGACGAGGACGAGACCCACCAGATGGAGATCGAGAACGACCGCTACGCCGGCCTGATCGACGGCCAGTCGGTCACCTTTGAGGAGGGTGTCCGGCAGGTGTTCGAGACGATCACCGACCACGCCGACCGGATCGCGGCCCACGAGGACCGGTTCCTCCCGGGTGTGCTCGAAGACCGACTGGAGGAGTGACGGATGGACGTGCTCGTCACCGGCGGCTGTGGCTACATCGGGAGCGCGCTGGTCCCACAGCTCGCCGACCAGCCGGACATCGACACCGTTCGGGTGGTCGACGACCTGTCGGCGTCGTCCCCACGGAACCTCCTCGGGAGCGGGCTCGGCGACGACGACACGCTCGCGTTCCGCCGCGGTGACGTGACGGAGTACGGCGACGTGGAGTCGGCGACCCGCGGGTGTGACACGGTGATCCACCTCGCGGCGATCACCGGCGCGGACAGCACCCACGACCGCGCGGCCGAGACCAGACGCGTCAACTACGACGGCACGGAGAACGTCCTGCGTGCGGCGGGGAAGCTCGGCGTCGAGACGGTCGTGTTCGCCTCCTCGTGTAACATCTACGGCCGGGCCGCGACGACGGACATCGACGAGGAGACCGCGCCGGAGCCGTTGAACCCGTACGCCGAGACGAAACACGAGGCGGAGTCGTTGCTCCGGGAGGCGGCCGACCGGTACGGGTTCGACGCGACCGCGCTCCGGATGAGCACCAACTACGGCTACTCCCCGGGGATGCGGTTCAACCTCGTCGTCAACCACTTCGTCTTTCGTGCGCTCACCGACCGCCCGTTGACCGTCTACGGCGACGGCTCCAACTGGCGACCGTTCGTCCACGTTGCCGACGCGGCGCGGGCGTACGCACACGCCGCGCGCCACCCGGACCAGTGGACGCGCGACGTGTACAACGTCGGCTCCGACGACGGCAACTACCGGATCAGTGAGATCGCCGAACTGGTCCGTGAGACGCTTGACGCCGACCTCGACGTGACGTACCTGGAGGACGAACACCCGGGACCGTCGTACCACGTCGACTTCGACCGGCTCGCCGAGACGGGGTTCGAACCCCGCCACACCCTACGTGAGGGGATCACGGACCTTGCGGACCGGTTCACCGACCGCCACCCGGCGTCGCGGCGTGGCCCGACCGCCGAGTGACGTGGCCGACGGAGTGTTGCGACGACTGCCGACGGAAATCACGAGTTACTTCAGCCAGCGCGGTCGTCTCACGCCCGTGACAGACGACCAGTTCACCGTGGCGGTGACGGGCGCAGCCGGCTACATCGGGAGCCGCGTCGTGCGGCTCCTCCAGGACCACCACCCGGAGTGGACGGTGACCGCCCTGGACAACTTCTACCTCGGCGGTGTCCGCGAGATCGGCGACGTGTCGGTCGAACACGTCGACGTCCGGAACCGGGACCGGCTGGAGGATGCGTTGGCGGAGGCCGACGTGGTCGCCCACCTCGCGGCAGTCAGCGGCGTCGACGACTGCGAACGACAGCCGGATCTCGCGTACGAGGTGAACGTCACCGGGACGAACAACGTCGCGTGGTTCTGCCGGAAGAACGGTGCCGGGCTGATCTTCCCGTACAGCATGGCCGTGTTGGGTGACCCCGACCAGTTCCCGATCACGACGGACGCCCCGCGAGACCCGATCAACTGGTACGGCCGGACGAAACTGCTGGGCGAGCGCGCCGTCGAGTCGTTCGCTGACGGGGCGTTCCCCGCACACTGCTACCTCAAGTCGAACCTCTACGGCCGCCACACCGTCGACGGCCGGGAGGTGTCGAAGGGGACGGTCATCAACTTCTTCGTCGACAGGGTCGCCGCCGCCGAGCCGCTCACCGTGTACGAACCGGGGACACAGTCGCGGAACTTCGTCCACGTCGACGACGTGGCCCGGGCGTACGTCCACAGCGCCGAGCGGCTCCGACAGCAGTTGGCCGCCGGCGAGACTGGCGTCGAGCGCTACGAGATCGCCTCCGACGAGGACCCGAGCGTGATGACGGTCGCCCGACTGGTCCAGGAGCTCGCGGCCGAGGAGCTGGACGATGACGTGTCGGTGTCGCTCGTCGAGAACCCGCGCGAGGAGACGTTGGTCGACCAGTTCACGGTCGACACCACGGCGGCTCGCGAGACGCTGGGGTGGGAGCCGGACCACTCCGTCGAGGAGAGCGTCCGGCGACTGCTCCGCGAACTCGCCTGACCTGCGGCGGTCGTCCGCGTCAGCGGTACGGGTCCGTCTCGACGGTGTCGTGGTGCCAGGTGAGATCGAAGTACCGCTGGAGCCCGGCGACAAACGAGTGGTTGTCGGTCACCGCGGCCTGGCGTTTGTACAACGGAATCTCCTCTTCTTCGACGAGTAACACGGCCTCGCCGGAGTCGTACGCCAGACTCGGGTCCGCGAGTGTCCCTCGCCACGGGAGCTTGGTCGCGGCGAACTCGATCTCGACAGTGGGGTACGACTCCCTGATCGTCGCCACCGTGTCGCGTTGCCGACGACGGTTCTCCGTCGAGAGCTGCTCCGGGTCGAGACACAACACTCGCACCGTCACCCCACGGTCGAGCGCGTCTGCGAACGCCGGCTCGACGGACTCGAAGTAGTCGAAGCTCTTCGTGAACACGTGGACCCGGTCGTCCGCGTCGGCGTACAGCCGGCGCGTCTCTCGCTCGCTCGGCTCGCCGACGCCGACGACGTGGAACAGCTCCTCGGTCGGCGACGTCTCCTCGTCGGCCCGTTCGTACACCGGCTGGAACGTCGCCAGGAACTGCTCGCGCGCGCGCTCGATATCCTGTCGGTAGGTGGTGAACTGCTGGCGTCTCGTCTCGACGGCGGTGTCGAGAATCTCGTCGGGCGGCTTCGGCTGGAACTGTTTGGGCCGCCCGGGGATCACCTCGACGTAGCCGGCGTCGGCCAGGTCGTCCAACGCCTCGTAGATGCGCGGTCGCGGCACACCGGTCGCCTCGGCGAGATCCGGCGCGGTCGTCCGTCCCAACTCCAACAGCCGTTCCAACGACTGCTCCTCGTACTCCATCAGCCCCAACATCCCCAAGAGCTCGTCCGTCTCGTCGCTCACACCTGTCTGGTCGTCGCGACGGTTTATCAGTGCTCCGCGTCTCCCGGCTACTCCGACGATCACCTAGGTTACTTTACTGCTCGCCACGGCCATCACGGACCATGTTCGGAACCAGCGGCGTTCGCGGTCCGGTCGGCGAGACGATCACCGCGACGACGGCGTTGTCGATCGGGCGTGCGCTCCCGTCGTGTGGCTACGAGACGGTCGTCGTCGGCCGCGATCCACGGGAGACCGGCCCGACACTGGTGGACGCACTCGCTGCCGGCGTCCGGGAGTGTGGCGGCGACGTGATCGAGTTGGGGCTGGCGGCGACCCCAACCGTCGCCCGGGCTGTCGGCTGGCACGACGCCGACGCGGGGGTCGCGGTGACGGCCTCACACAACCCCGCGCCCGACAACGGCATCAAGCTCTGGCGACCGGACGGTCAGGCGTTCGACGAGTCACGCCGCGCCGAAATTGCCGACCGTGTCGCGGCCGACGACTACGAGTTCGCCGACTGGGACGCGTTCGGCGAGCGCCGCGCCGTCGACGACGCGACCGCGACCCACCGAGACGCGCTCGTCGCTCACGTCCGGGAGCTGTTCACAGACGAGACGACCGGTGGTGACACCACCACGACGGCCGCCGAGCCGCTCTCGGAGACGGTGGTCGTCGACGTGGGTAACGGGGCCGGACAGGTGACGGCCGCCGCCCTCAACCGGCTCAGCTGTGATGTCCAGACGCTGAACGGCCAGCCGGACGGGCGGTTCCCCGGGCGGCCCAGCGAGCCGACGCCCGAGAACTGCGAACTGCTCCAGACGGCGGTTGCGGAGTCGGCGGCGACGGTCGGGATCGCCCACGACGGCGACGCCGACCGGATGCGAGCGGTCGACGAGAGCGGGACGTTTCTGGCCGGCGACGACCTGCTCGCGATCTTCGCCCGCGCGGCGACCGAGCCGGGCGACACCGTCGCGGTGCCGGTGGACACGAGCTTAGCGGTCGCCGACACGCTCGCCGAGCGGGACGTGTCCGTCCGGCGGACGGCCGTCGGTGACGTGTTCGTCGCGCAGGCGACCGCCGACGACCACGTGACCTTCGGCGGGGAACCCTCCGGCGCGTGGATCTGGCCCACGGAGACGCGGTGTCCCGACGGGCCGTTGGCGGCCTGCCGACTGGTCGCGCTCGTCGCCCGCGAGGGGCCGTTGTCGGGGCTCGCCGCCAGCGTCGCCTCATACCCGATCCGCCGCGAGAACGTCGAGACCGACCGAAAGGCGGCCGTCGTCGACGGCGTCGCGGAGCTGGTGGCCAACCGGTACCCGGCGTCGGCGGTCGACCGACTCGACGGGGTTCGGGTGGAGACGGACGCCGGTTGGTTCCTCGTGCGCGCGAGCGGGACACAGCCCTTGGTTCGTGTGACCGCCGAGGCACGCGACGCCGACGAGGCCGACGCCCTCCTCGCGACGGCGACGGGGTTGGTCGAGCGAGCGCAGGCGACGGCGACGGAACGCGACGCGTCGTGACAGGAGGTCAACGCGTCTGCCCCCGCACCAATCCGTACAGATTCAAGTACCGTGACCCGCCTCGGTGGGGTAGACCGATGGATCGGGCACTGCTGGTCGCTGTCGTCGTTGGCCTTGTGCAGGGAATCTTCGAGTGGCTGCCGATCTCCAGTGAGGGGAACGTCGCGCTCGCGTTGTCGGTGTTGGGGCGGTCGCCGGAGGAGGCGGTCGCGTTCGCGTTGTTTCTCCACGTCGGCACCGCGTTGTCCGCGACCGTCTACTACCGCGGCCGGATCACCGAGCTGGTGCGAGCGCTCCCGACGCTGTGGTCGGATGCGGGTGGCCGACCGGCCGACGGCCCGACGCGCGACCGACCGACACTCGGCTTCCTGATCGTTGCCACCGCCGCCTCGGGCGTCGTCGGGATCGGGGCCTACGAGACCGTGATCGGGGCAGTCTCCGAGACCAACGGCGGGTTGTTCGTCGCGCTCGTCGGCGTCTTACTGGTTGGGACTGGCCTGTTCCAACGGCTGTCGGCCAGCCGCGCGACGGAGACGCGGCGTGAGCCGACGCTCGTCGACGCGGTGCTCGTCGGCACCGGGCAGGGACTAGCGATCCTCCCGGGCGTGTCACGCTCCGGGACGACGACGGGGCTGTTATTGCTGCGCGGCTACGACGAGTCCCGGTCGTTCGAACTGTCGTTTCTCCTGTCGATCCCGGCGGCGCTGGGCGCCGGCGTGTTGGCGTACGCCGACACGGGGCTCCAGGCGACGCCGTTGGCGGCCGCCGTCGCGTTGGGTGTCGCGGCCGTCGTCGGCTACGCGACCATCGACGCGTTGTTGCGTCTGGTCGAACGTGTCGCGTTCTGGGCGGTGTGTGTCGGCCTCGGCGGACTGGCGGTGGTCGGTGGAGCCGTGGTCGTCGCCTGAGGGGGCCCTCTCTGTGTCTCTCTACTATAACTGGAAGTGATACCTCAACGACATGGGGCCAGTAGATTGAACTTGCTGTCCCTGAGTTACTCACAGTATGAGTAACAGCGACCGACCGGAGACAGACCACCTCGATGTCGACGACGGCTGTGGCTGCGCGGAACTGTGGGAGCACACGAGCGAACAACGCGACACGGACACAGACGCGGACACAGACGAGTGACACTGCCACGCGACGGCGAAAGAGGTAATCCGTCCGCCCGAGAGAACGCGAGTATGCAGATCGACTCGGCAGTTGTCCTCGCGGCTGGCGAGGGGCGGCGGCTCAGACCGCTGACCCGATTTCGCCCGAAGCCGATGTTGCCGGCGGGGACGCGCCCGATCCTCGAACGCGTGTTCGACGCGCTGATTGACGCTGGCGTCGACGATCTTCACGTCGTCGTCGGCTACCGCCGGGACCGCGTCCGCAACCACTTCGGCCCGACGTACCGCGACCGAACGATCACCTACCACACCCAGAAGACACAGCTGGGTAGCGGACACGCGCTGTCGCAGGCGGCCGACGCCGTCGACGACGACTTCTTAGTTGTCAACGGCGACGAGGTGGCGACGACGAACGCCGTCGAACGGGTGATCGAGACACACTCCCGGGAGAGTGTCGCAACACTCGCCGTGATCGAGGGTGAAGACAGCCGCGAGTACGCGGGTGTCGAACTCGACGGCGGTCGGCGAGTGACTACACTCGACGAGACACCGGAGCCGGGTGCGTACGGGCTGTTCAACGCCGGCGTGTACGCGTTCGGCCCGTCGGTGTTCTCTGAGATTGAGGCGACACCTCAGACGAACGGGGAGCGTGCGCTGTCGGACACACTCGTCCGACTCGTCGAACGCACTGGGAGTGTCTGTGGGGTTCGGGTCGACAGTCCCCGGGCGAAGGCGACGTACCCGTGGGACCTGCTCGAACTCGCGGCGGTGTCGCTCGAAGGGCCGACCACGGACGAGACGGGAGCCGGACGGGAGACCGCGGTCGCCGACAGCGCGTCCGTCCACGAGGACGCGACGCTCCGGCCACCGGTCGCCGTCGCGGACGACGCGGTCGTTGAGGCTGGTGCCGTCGTCGGCCCCGACGTGGCGTTGGGAGCGAATACGACCGTCGCAGCCGGGAGCACGCTTGTGCGGTGTATGATCGACCAGGACACGCGCGTCGGCGAGAACACCACCTTACTGGACACCGTCACCGGGACCGGTGTCGAGATCGCCGCCGGCGTGACGGTGCCCGGTGGGCCGGGCGACGTCCGCATTGACACGACGGTGTACGAGGATCGGCCGTTGGGTGCAGTGGTCGCCGACAGGGCGACCGTCGGCGGCGGCGCGACGCTCGCGCCCGGGGTGCTCGTCGGGCCGGAGGCGACCGTTAGTCCGGCCGCGACCGTCAGAACCAACTTGGAGGCGTCGACAGAACTACGTCAGTAATGTGCGGAATCATCGGCGTCGTCGGACACGACGACACGCTCTCTGTCGTTCTCGACGGGCTCTCGACGCTAGAGTACCGTGGCTACGACTCCGCGGGCGTCGCGCTCACCGGCGACGAGGTCGAGGTGGCGAAACGCGAGGGGAAACTGGAGGTGCTGCAGGAGTCGCTGTCGGGGCGTGCGAGCCCGCCGTCCGGCTCGGTCGGCGTCGGCCACACCCGGTGGAGCACGCACGGCCCGCCGACGGACGCGAACGCCCACCCACACACGGACGAGACGGGGCGGGTCGCGGTCGTCCACAACGGGATCATCGAGAACTACCAACAGCTGCGGGACGAACTCCGTGACGACGATGTCACTTTCGAGAGTGACACCGATACGGAGGTCGTGCCGAAGCTCATCGCGGCCGCGCTCGACGACGGTCACGGTCCGGCGGCGGCAGTCCGGCACGCCGTCGAACGGTTGGAGGGGAGCTACGCAATCGTCGTCACGATCGCCGGGGAAGACCGGCTGTTCGCCGCGCGCGAGGACTCCCCGCTCGTGCTCGGACTGGGGGAGGAAGCGTACTACCTCGCCAGCGACGTGCCGGCGTTCCTCGAACACACCCGCGAGGTGGTGTACCTCGACGACGGGGAGTTCGTGACGATCTCCGCGGACGGCTACCGCGTGACCGACGCGGACGGCGACCCCGTGGAGAAGTCGTCGACGACCGTCGACTGGGACGCCGAACAGACCGGGAAAGGGGGGTACGACCACTACATGCTCAAGGAGATCCACGAACAGCCGAC
>JAHENP010000287.1 GCA_018609965.1 Haloferacaceae archaeon | reverse complement strand
GGAGTACTACGCCACCTGGGGTGCCTACGAGGCCGAACGGCTCGGCACCGGTGACGAGTCGAACGGCCCGACGATGACGGACCAGGGTGTGTCGGGCAACTACAGTCTCACCGGCTCTGCGGGGCTGATCGAGGGGACCGGCGACACGAACACCTTCGCCGCGACGGTGCAGAACAGCTTCGCCGGCACGCCGCTTGCGGGTGTTGCCGAGGAGTTCGCGGTGACGTGGTCACACGTCACGCCGTGGGTCCAACCCGTCTGGATGGACTCGTGGTCGTTCGCGTCGCTGGCGGCCGGGCTGGTGATCGCGGTCGGCTGGGGGCTGACGGAGTTGGTCGCCGCGCGGCGTCGGATCGTCGGCGCGGTGCAGGGTGTGGCGTCATAAAAAGAGACCGGAACGAGTGACTCACTGGAGGACCATCCGGACGAACGCTTTCGCGACACGTCGTAGTGCGTCGTCCGTGAGGTGTGCGTACGGTTCGTCGGTTGGCCCCGCACCGTTGATCTTGACTTCTGAGAGCATCGTCGTTCCCCACGGAACGGCCGCGGAGTCAGTCAGCAGTTCTCCACCGGGTTCGGTATCTGCGGCCGCGTCGAGACACTCACTCCAACGGTGGTCCGCGTACTGTTCGTGAGAATCATTTGTCAGCGGAACGACCGTGTACCACGTTCGTTCGTCGTCGCCGCGTGGTGGGCGGTCGGCCGATGTCACCACGATCACCGGGCGCGAGTCACGAGTCTCGAACACGTCGTCTGTCGAGACCACGTCGCCGCGTTCGTACTGTGGCGGCACGCTCGACCACCTTACTCCGTCTCCTCGACGACCGCTTCGACCAGCTCGTCGACCGCGTCGTCGGTGGCAATCTGCTCGGTGTCTGCACTGGGTGGTGATTCGACGGCTTCGTGCATCCGGTCGAGATTCCGGAGGTCCTCGAACACCGTCGTCAGTTCGTCCGCCCGTTGTTGATCGACGAAGTAGTGCTCGCCGATGTTCGTCACGAGGCCGTCGGATTCGAGCCGTTGGAGCACCTTCCCGACGCTGTTTGCCGGCACGTCGGTCTCGGCTGCAACCTCCTGTGGACGAAACGCGCTGTCACAGTGTGCGGCGAGGAACCGCAACACCTCGTCTTTGTTCGTTCCCGGTGTGATCGAGATCTCTGCACGTTCCCGCCGTTGCAGCTCCTCGACCGGAATTCCGACTTCTGTCATTCACTGTCACTCTCTGACACCAAGCGTCAAAACGCTACCGGCCGATCCAACGTCGTCTCGTCGGTACGGGGCTGGCAACCGGCTGTCGTCTCGACGACGGCACGAAGCCTTACTCGGTGCCGACACCCCACGCGTCGTGCTCTGTTGCTACGTCGGTCGTCGCTTCACAGTCGTAGCCGTCGAAGTCGGCGAACGTCCGCGTCTACTGCCGGACGACACGGAGCCGGCGGGTGCCGTCGGCGTCGAACTGCCAGCGCCGGCGGTCGTCGCCGGTCCCGAGTTCGTGATGGATGCGCGCCGGAGCGTCTACCTGGTTGTTACCACTCTTGTTCTCAGAGTCATCAATAATGTCGGGTTATGGACGACTGGTTCGAAAAAGCTGGTATGCCGGCTGCTCGATAGCGGGAGTGTAGCGGAAACCCGACTACTGCGACTGGAGCGTGGTCAGGAAGCCAGCAACCATCATCCGCTCCAGATCGACGAGCGTCGGCTCCTCGTGGTCGGCCGCCTCCCGGAGCGCGTCCGGGTCGTGATCCGTCGCGCCGGTGTCGAGATACTCGAACAACGCCTCGATGGGCTCGGTGAGTAGCTCGCGGTGCTCGCGAACCACCCCGAACACGCTCTCGCGGTCCCGCGGAAGCTCGGCGGCGAACTCGCGGTGGACTTCCAGCACGACACCCGCCGCGAGCGCGGCGCGGTACTGATCACCCTCCACGTCGGTGTGTTGGTCCCACGCCCCGAGACACGAGTTGACGACCTCCTCAAACTCGGCTTCACCGGTAGCGATTGCCCGCAGTGTCGGGACGTAGATCTCCAACGGCTTCGACTCGCCGACGAGTTGCTCCAGCAAGTCCGCGTACGCGAACCGCTCCAGGTCGTCGAGGTCCGGGTCCTCGCGGTCGGCTGGCTCCCGGAGTGCCTCCAGGTCGTGGTCCGTCGCGTCGTCGACGAGCAGGTCGTGCAGTGCCGCGGCGGGCTCCGAGAGTTTGTCGCGGTGCGATTCGACCGTCTCGCGGACGGTGTCGATCACGTCGGCGGCGGCGTCACTGTCGTACTGCAGCATCGGCGCGGCGTACCCGACACCGGCGCGGAGACAGATCTCGTAGGCGTCCGTCTCGGGCGCGAACGACGCACGACAGTCCCAGACGCCTTCGAGGAGATCGGAGGCAGCCTCGAATTTACCTGCTCCCAGTCGCTTCAGCGCAGTCAGATAGAGGCCTTCCAGATCGTCTTCGTCGCCGTCGAGTCGGACGTGGCGTATCTCGAACCAGCGCTGTTCCTCGTCCAAGCCGGCGAGATCGAGATCGTCGAGTTGTGTGAGTCCGCGTTCGACCCACTCGACCGCGGCCGCCTCGTCGTTGAGTCCCTCGGCTGTCCTGACGAGATTCTGGAACGTCTGGATCTCTTCGCGCACTTGTCCGAGTTCCGCGAAGATTGCCAGTGCCGACTGGTAGTGGTTCTTCGCGGTCTCAAACTCTCCCCGCTGGAGAGCGATAATCCCGAGGCTGTGGAGAATTTTTGCTTCCCCGGAGCGGTCGCCGATTTCTTGTTCAATCGAGAGGCTCCGGTCGTGGTACTCTTCGGCCGCATCGAACTCTCCCCGATCGCGAGCGATGGTCCCGAGGCTTCCGAGACTCTTTGCTTCCCCGGAGCGGTCGCCGATTTCTTGCTTGATCGAGAGGCTCCGTTCGTGGTACTCTTCGGCCGCATCGAACTCTCCCCGCTGGAGAGCGATATTCCCGAGGCTTCCGAGACTCTTTGCTTCCCCGGAGCGGTCGCCGATTTCTCGGTCGATCAAGAGGCTCCGTTCGTGATACTCTTAGGCCGCATCGAACTCTCCCCGCTGAGCAGCGATGTTCCCGAGGTTTCCGAGACTCTTGGCTTCCCCGGACCGGTCGCCGATTTCTTGCTTGATCGAGAGGCTCCGTTCGTGGTACTCTTCGGCCGCATCGAACTCTCCCCGACTGCGAGCGATGGTCCCGAGGCTTCCGAGGACGACAGCCAGATCAGACGCATCTCCTGTCTCCTCAAGCTTCTCACCACACTCTTTGAGACGCTCCTCGGCCTTATCAAAGTCTCCTCGCATCCGCGCAACCTCTCCGAGTGCGTGGAGATTGGACGCTACTCCGTGATCGTTCTCTCGTCGACGCGAGCGGGTGAGACTCAATCTGAACAACCACTCTGCGGCCCGCAAGTCACCTTGCCCTTCTGCGTACCGGCCCAACTCTTGATAGAACTGTTCTTCGACCCAATTCGTCTCGACATCCCGCTCCATCGCAGTCTGTCGAGCGCAGAGCAGTTCGACCACCGAGTTGTGGAGTTCGTCGTCACCGCCCCTCTCGTCACGTTGTTCGTCCGTGTCGCCTCTCTCTACACTCCAGTCGGTGCCTCTGACGGTACGATACATTTCACTGCGCCAGAACGACTGCCTGACGAACGTCTCGTCGGAACAACACTCCGGGAGTTCGAGCCGCGACAGCCTGGTCGTTCCGAACAGATCGACGAGTGTGGGTCTGTCCCGCCCGATCTGGAACAAGCTGCGAACGACGTTGTCCGCGATATACGTCTGGTTCTCATCCAGAAGCTCGAACAAGAGTGTCTGACGCCTAAACGCCATCTTCGCGTCTCCCAGCTCTCGACGCACAGACTCGTCGTCGATCACGGAGAACACCGCGTCCATCGACTCCTCAAAGAGGGCGGTGGGACTGCCGGACTCCGCCTCGTGGACGTAGAGGTAGGTGAGCCCCCAGAGTTCGTGTGGCGACCGGAAGACGTGTTTCCCCTCGCCCGTCGCCTCTCCGACCCGTCCGAAGTGGACACGCCCGCGGTAGTCGTCGATCACGTTCGTGACCACTTCGCGGTCAGCCCCGTCGTCGGTGAGCGCGTAGAGGTACGACTCGTGAATCGGGAGGTCCGCCGCCGCGAGCGTCGCCATCAGCAACACCGCCCTGCGACGGATGACCGCCGGCGTGGAGTCGTCGTCCGTCTCGTCGGAGCTGTTCAGTTCGTTGAACACGGACCGCACCCGTTGTTCCAACGGCGACTCCGAACTATTTGTGTCGACACCCTCCTCTGCCGTGTCGGCAGCTTCGTCGGCTGTCGCCACCGGCAGGTAGTAGGAGAGCATCAACATCGGGCTGGCGACGGACACCGCCGAGTTGGTGCCGACGGTCTGGCGAATCTGGTCGGGTGTGATTCGCATCGTCTCGTGGCTCGTCTCAGTCGCGTCCGTCTCGGGGTCGTCTGTCTCTGCCCTACTTGTCTCGTCGTGATCCTCGTCCGTGGTAGCGTCCTCTCGCTCGCGGCTCTCGATGGTGGTGAGGTGGTCGAACACCGCCTCCGCAGTCGGGAGCACGTCCCTGTTAGTGTCGGTCGTCTCGGCGAATCGGTCGAGAATCTCGCCGACCTCTCTGACAGAGAGATACGGCACCCTGTCGCGCTCGGTCAGCGTGCCGAGCCTGTTGGACACCGACTGGCCCACGCTGTCGTCGTCGTAGACACGTCTGACACGCTGCCCGAGTCGGTCGAGTTCGTGTTCGCGGGCGTCGAGCAGGACGCTCACGTCCGGTTCGTCTGCCAACTCCCCGATCAGGAACTGGAAGATCGGTAACCCCCGCTCCCGTGCGGCGTCCTCGACGACGACGAGCGTGTCACCCAGTTCCCGGAGCGTCTCCACATCTCGTTCCAACGCGTGGGGGTCGAGTGACTTCGCCCCGCCGCGCCAGTGGATCACCGGCCCCGTGTCGTCGTCGTGGTGCCACGCGGCCGCCGCCTGCCGGCAGGCGACCGTCTTGCCCGACCCCGGCGGGCCGAACAGCAGTTGGTGACCACCGCCGTCGAGCGTCGCCAGAACCTGCTGGGTGAACGTGCGGTCGCTGTCGCCGTGGTATCTGTCGACCGCGTAGTCGTTCGGGAGGTGTTGCCAGTCGAACGGCTCCCGCCACGCCGCTCGTGGGTCTTCGATCTCCGTCTCGAAGTCGGCGTCGCTCACCACGTCGAACCCTCGTTCGGTGAGACTCGCTCTTGCCTCGGCAAACTCGTCGGGCGTCACCGCCTCTAACACGCGTTGGTTGTACGCCTGCAGCAGGAACCACCGCTGGTCCGCCTCCATCGCCGCCACCTCCCGCTCGAACGTCTCCAGAAACGTCTCCGCGACCGCTTCCCAGTCGACCGCCTCGGTCGACACCGCCGCCAACGGGTCGAAGCCGTCCGCCAGCCGCGCCAGTTCCTCGGCCAACAACGCCGCCTCCGCCGCGACTGGCTCCCCACGCTGGATCAGCTCGTCGACGCCGTCGGCCAGTTCGTCGCTGTCTTCCAACGCGAGGACGATCAGGTCGTGAACGCCACGCGGGTCGAGATCATCGTGGTCGTCTGCGACGTGTCGTCCGGCCTTCAGCCCGGCAGTCTCGATCTGGGAGTCGAGATCCACGTCGGTGAGGAAGTCGTGGGCTTTCCGGCCGACATCGACGCCGAACTTCAGCGTCCGAGCGGGGAACTCCATCGCTAGCCGTGTCGGCGTCGGGTAAATTCAGTTTTGTGGAGGTTGAGTGTTGATCGTGTCGTGGATCACAACGACGCCACACCAGCACCACTCACCACACACGAGACGGACAAGCTCCGAGGACCCACCCAGCCGCCGTCTGACCCGCGTCGTTCCGCAAACACCTTATACGGACGTAGACCAAGACAGAAACGACAGATAATGCCGAGACCCGAAGTTCTCGAACGAGTGAAGCAGGCCGAGGCCGACGCAGACGAGATCGTCGCCGAGGCGGAGTCCGACCGGGACGAGCGGGTGCAGGCGGCCCGGGAGGAGGCCGACGAGATCCTCGCCGAGGCGGAGGCAGAGGCCGACAAACTGGAGGAAGACCGGCTCGCGGCGGCGCGCGAGGAGATCGACGCCGAACGCGAGCGGATCGTCGAGGAGGGGGAACAGGAACGTCAAGCGTTGATCGACCGCGCACGCGACCGCACCGACGAGGCGGTCGAACACGCGGTCGAGAGGTTCGAGGAGGCGGTGCATGCTCAGACCTGAGCAGATGAGCAAGGTCTCGGTCACGGGCTCCCGCCGCGTGATGGGAGACGTGGTCGAGGCGATCCACGACCTCTCGTTGGTCCACCTGACGGAGTACGACGGCGGCTGGGAGGGGTTCGACCACGGCGCCTCGATGGACGGCGCCGAGGCGGCCGCCGACAAGCTCGTCACCGTCCGGTCGTTGCTCTCGCAGTTGGGCGTCGAACAGTCCGACGGCGGTCCATCACGGATCGTCACCGACGAGGCACTCGAAGCGGAGTTGGCGGAGGTTCGCGAGTCCGCCAACGAACTGGACGACCGGCGCGAGCGACTCCGTGATGACCTGCGTCGCGTGACCGACCGGATCGACGCCGTCGAGCCGTTCGTCGACATCGGGATCGACCTGGACCTGCTCGCGGGGTACGACAGCCTCCAGGTTGTCGTCGGCGAGGGAGAGGAGGCGGACGTGCGCGCGACCGTCTCCCGGGCGAGTGAACTCGACGAGTTCGATGTGTTCGCGGGCGAGGAGTATCTCGCCGTGTTCGCCCGGCCGGCACCGTCGGCCGAGCCGGAGGCGTTAGCGGACGCGCTCGTCGCCGCGGAGTTCGCGGCCGTCGAGGTGCCGGCCGTCGAGGGTGACCAGACCGCGCCGGAGGCGTACCTCCGGGAGTTAGAGAGCGAACGCGCGGAGTTGGAGTCTGAGTTAGACGCCGTCGACAGAGAGGTCGAACTGCTCCGCGAGGAGTGGGCCGGCTTCCTGTTGGCGGCCGAAGAGGAGCTGTCGATCCGGGTCGACAAGGCAGACGCGCCGTTGTCGTTCGCGACGACGGAGAATGCGTTCGTCGCCGAGGGGTGGATTCCGTCCGCAGAGTACACGGAGTTTGCGGCCGCCATCTCCGACGCCGTCGGCAACAGCGCCGAGGTCGAGGAGTTGGAACGGGCGGCGTTCAGCAGTGACGGGACGGTAGCGGTCCGCGAGGACGTACCCCAGTCCGTTCGCGAGGCGGGTGAACGCGACACCGACACGGAGGCGGACGACGCCGAAAGCGAGGACCGCCAACGGGCGGTCGCGGACGGCGGGACGCCCGTCGTGATGCGAGACGACGAGCCGCCGACGGTCCAGAACAACCCGGGCGTGACCGGTCCCTTCGAGCTGTTGACCAGTCTCGTCGGGAAGCCGAGCTACCGGGAGTTGGACCCGACGATCGTGTTGTTCCTCACGTTCCCAGTGATGTTCGGGTTCATGATCGGCGACTTCGCGTACGGGCTGATCTACGCGGGGATCGGCGCGTACCTCTACCGCGGGTTCGACTCGGACAGCTTCCGTGCGATGGGGTCGATCGCGATGATGGCTGGCGTGTCGACGACGATCTTCGGCATCCTCTACGGCGAGATCTTCGGGCTCCACCTGATCGCCTCCCAGTTCTGGGAGCCGGTCGTCGGGTTGGACCACGCGCCCCTGAAGAAGGGGTTACAGCCGGCCAGCACCTACTGGGCACGGACGTGGCTCGTCGTCTCCGTGTTGTTCGGCGCACTCCACGTCAACGTCGCCTGGCTCTTCGACTTCTACGAGAACCTGCAGTTCCACGGGTTCGGCGAGGCAATGGAGGAGTCCGGCTCCTGGCTGTTGGCGCTGAACGGGCTGTGGTTGTTCCTGTTCAGTAACTTCCTCGGTCAGACGCCGTCGATCCTCTTCGACGTGTTCGGCACCGGCAAGAGCGCGGCGTTCGAACTCGGCTTCACCGGTCTCCCGGTGATCGTCGGCCAGATCGGGGTCGGGATGATCGCCCTCGGGGTGTTGTTGATCCTGCTCGGGCCGGCCGTCGAGATCGTCGAGATCTTTACTGTGCTCTCACACACCCTCTCGTACCTCCGGATCGGGGCGGTGTTGCTCGGGAAGGCAGGGATGGCCTTCGCGGTCAACCTCCTGTTTTTCGGCGTGTACGAGACCAGCGAGTCGACCGGGACCGCCTGGCACTTCGCGCTGACGAAGATGCCCGAGGTCGGGACGATGTCACACGGCCATGAGGTGACGGGCATCCTCTTTGGCGGGTTGGCACACGGCGGGCCGTTGTCGTTGCTGTTCGGTATCGTTGTGTTGATCGCCGGCCACATGCTCGTGTTGGCCCTGGGGGTCACCTCCTCGGGAATCCAGGCGATCCGGCTGGAGTACTTCGAGTTCTTCTCGAAGTTCTACGAGGGCGACGGGACGGAGTACGAGCCGTTGGGGAGCGACCGGACGTTCACCAGCGAGGAGTGACGCCGCCCCGCCGACAGCCGGGTTCGGGGCGTGAGACTCCCGTGAACCGGCTCGTCGGCCATCGTATTTGCGAACGCTTATTACCACCACAGTAGCAACTACCTACCGTTCGCAGACGATCGAACCACGGTGAACCTCATGCTCGAAGTTGCCCCAGAACTGGCGAACGTTGTACTGCAGGAGAGTAGTGGCCCGGCGCTCAACAACCAGGGTGCGGCCGCGTTGGCGGTCGGCCTCGCGGCGATCGGCGTCGGCTACGCACAGCGAGGGATCGGGTCGGCGGCGATCGGCGCGATCGCCGAGGACGACGACCTGTTCATCCAGGGACTCGTCTTCACCGCACTGCCGGAGACACTGATCATCTTCGCGTTCGTGACCATTTTCCTGGCGACGTAAGTCGGGATTCTTCGCAACAATGAGTCTCGATACAGTCGTCGAAGACATCCGTGACGATGCCCGCACGCGCGCAGAGGAGATCCGCGAGGCGGCCCAACAGCGTGCCGAGGAGATCGTCGCCGAGGCAGAGGCCGAAGCCGACGAGCTCGTAGCGGATCGAGAGGCAGCCGTCGAGCGCCAGATCGAACAAGAACGCGAGCAGGCGCTCTCGTCGGCGAAGTTGGAGGCCAAACAGGCCCGACTGGAGGCCCGCCGCGACGTGTTGGAGGACGTGCGCGACCAGACGGAGACGGCGTTGGCGGCGCTGTCGGGCAACCGACGCGAGGAACTGACGCGTGCGTTGTTGGAAGACGCCGCGGGCGAGTTCGACGGCGACATCGTCGTCTACGGCCGGGCGGACGACGAGTCGTTGTTGCGGTCGTTGGTCGACGGGCGCGACGGCCACAGCTACGGCGGCGACCACGACTGTCTGGGCGGGGTCGTCGTGGAGAGCGAGCAGTCGCGCGTCCGGGTGGACAACACGTTCGACTCCGTGTTGGCGGACGCGTGGGAGGACAGCCTGAAGGAACTGAGCACACGACTGTTCGACGATGAGTAGTCGTGCCGGGAGCGCCAACGCGGAGTACGTCAACGCCCGCGTCCGGTCGCGCCGCGCGGGGTTGTACGACGAGGAGTCGTACCGCCGGTTGTTGCGGACCTCGCCGGCGGAGATCGCCCGCGACATGGAGGAGTCAGCGTACAGCCGGGAGATCAACGAGTTGGGGTCGCGGTTCGACGGCGTCGACCTGATCGAGTACACACTCAACCGGAACCTCGCCCGGCAGTTCGACGACCTGTTAGGGTGGGCCGAGGGGTCGTTGTACGACCTGCTGGTCCGGTATCTCCGGAAGTTCGACGCCTGGAACGTGAAGACGTTGCTCCGGGGGGTCTACTCGGGGACGGAGCCGGAGGAGGTCCGGGTGGACATGATCAGAGCCGGCGAGTTGGACGACGACAGACTCGACCGGCTCGCAGACGCCGGCTCGATCGAGGAGATCGTCGAGGGGTTGTCGGACACGTTGTTCGGCGACGCCCTCGCGGGTGCGCTCGGTGACTACGAGGACGCCGGGCTGCTCGTCCCGTTGGAGAACGCGGTCGACCGCGCGTACTACGAGCTGTTGACCGCGGAGTTGGGGTCGTCCGACGAGTTGGCGGAGTACCGTCGGTATCTGCGGGCGGAGATCGACTTCCGGAACGCGATCAACGCGCTCAGGCTGGCCCGGTCGGGGACGGAGTTGGAGCCGGCGGCGTACTTCATCGCTGGCGGGGACCTGTTCTCCAAGCGGGATGTCCAACGGCTGGCCGGCAGTATGGACGAACTCGTCGCGTACATCCGCGAGAGCACGTACGGCGACGATCTGTCGACGGCGTTAGACGAGCTGGCGACCGCAGACAGCCTCGTCGGGTTCGAACGCGCCCTGGAGGCGGCACAGGTGGAGTACGCGGACGCGCTGGGGACGATCTACCCGTTGTCGGTGACGCCGGTGGTGGCGTTCATCCTGTCGAAGGAACGCGAGGTAGACAACATCCGCGCGATCGCACGCGGCAAGGAGGCGGGGCTCGACCCCGACGAGATCGAACGCGAGTTGGTGATCTTATGAGCAAGGAGATCGCGGTGATCGGCAGCCCGGATTTCACCACCGGCTTCCGGCTGGCCGGCGTACGGAAGTTCGAGGACGTGCCGGACGACGAGAAGCCAGACGAACTCGACGCGGCCGTCGAGCGGACGCTCGCAGACGAGGACGTGGGGATCGTCGTGATGCGGAACGACGATCTCGACCACCTCTCGCGGGGGGTGCGGGAGACCGTCCAGGAGAGCGTCGACCCGGTGTTGGTGACGTTGGGCGGCGGCGCCGGCGGCGGTGGACTGCGTGAACAGATCAAGCGTGCCATCGGGATCGACCTGATGGCCGAAGACGAAGACGACGGGCAGGGTCAGGGAATGCCTTAACCCGTCCAAAACACGGAACACGACACACAACACATGAGCCAAGCAACCGACTCCAACGTGACGCCCGTCGACACCGGCGAGATCCGGAGCGTGAGTGGGCCGGTCGTCACCGCGACCGACCTCGACGCCCGGATGAACGACGTGGTGTACGTCGGCGACGAGGGGTTGATGGGGGAAGTGATCGAGATCGAAGGTGGGATCACCACGATCCAGGTGTACGAGGAGACCTCGGGGGTCGGCCCGGGCGAGCCCGTCGAGAACACGGGTGAGCCGCTGACGGTCGATCTGGGGCCGGGGATGCTCGACACGATCTACGACGGCGTCCAACGCCCGTTGGACGTGTTGGAAGACAAGATGAACAGCGCCTTCCTCGACCGCGGGGTCGACGCCCCGGGGATCGACCTCGAGAAGGAGTGGGAGTTCGTCCCCGAGGTTGAGGCCGGCGACACGGTCGAGGCCGGCGACGTGGTCGGGGTTGTCCCGGAGACGGTCACCATCGACCACAAGGTGATGGTGCCGCCCGACGAGGACGGTGGCGTCGTCGCCGACACGAAGGAAGGGGAGTTCGATGTCGAAGAGCCCGTCGTCGTCTTAGAGGACGGAACGGAGATCTCGATGCACCAGGAGTGGCCGGTGCGTGAACAACGGCCGACAGTCGAGAAGGAGACGCCGACGACGCCGCTCGTCTCCGGGCAACGCATCCTCGACGGGTTGTTCCCGCTCGCGAAAGGCGGGACGGCGGCGATTCCGGGGCCGTTCGGCTCCGGAAAGACCGTCACCCAACAGTCACTGGCGAAGTTCGCGGACGCGGACATCGTCGTCTACATCGGCTGTGGGGAGCGTGGCAACGAGATGACGGAGGTTATCGAGGACTTCCCGGAGCTACCGGACCCACAGTCCGGCAACCCGTTGATGGCCCGGACCTGTCTCATCGCCAACACCTCGAACATGCCCGTCGCCGCACGCGAGTCGTGTGTGTACACGGGGATCACCATCGCGGAACACTACCGCGACATGGGGTACGACGTGGCGTTGATGGCAGACTCCACCTCGCGGTGGGCGGAGGCGATGCGGGAGATCTCCTCGCGGTTAGAGGAGATGCCCGGCGAGGAGGGGTATCCGGCGTATCTCGCGGCCCGGCTGAGCCAGTTCTACGAGCGGGCGGGCTACTTCCAGAACGTCAACGGGACGGAGGGGTCGATCTCGGTGATCGGCGCCGTCTCCCCGCCCGGCGGGGACTTCTCGGAGCCGGTGACCCAGAACACGCTGCGGATCGTGAAGACGTTCTGGGCGTTGGACTCGGATCTCGCCGAGCGGCGACACTTCCCGGCGATCAACTGGAACGACTCCTACTCGTTGTACCGCGACCAACTCGACGACTGGTTCGTCGAGAACGTCGCAGACGACTGGCCCGAGAAACGGCAGTGGGCCGTCGACACGTTGGACGAGGAGGACGAACTCCAGGAGATCGTCCAGTTGGTCGGGAAAGACGCCCTGCCGGAGGACCAACAGCTCACCCTGGAAGTGGCGCGGTTCCTGCGTGAGGCGTATCTCCAACAGAACGCGCTCCACGACGTGGACCGGTACTGTCCGCCGGAGAAGACGTACCGCATCCTCGACGTGATCAAGACGTTCAACGACGAGGCGTTCGACGCGCTCGACGCGGGCGTGCCGATCGACGAGATCGTCGGCGTGGAGGCGGCCCCCCGGATCAACCGGATCGGGACGACGCCGGACGACGAGGCGGACGCGTTCGTCGACGAGATCGCCGAGGACATCACCGAACAACTGCGGGCACTCTACTGACAACAATGAAAGAGTACGAGACGATCACGGAGATCAGCGGTCCGCTGGTGTTCGCCGAGGTCGACGAGCCGGTCGGCTACGACGAGATGGTCGAAATCGAGACGCCGCAAGGCGAGACCAAGCGCGGCCAGATCCTCGAGTCCGAGGACGGGCTGGTGGCGATCCAGGTGTTCGAGGGGACCTCGGGGATCGACCAGAACGCGTCGGTG
>JAHENP010000286.1 GCA_018609965.1 Haloferacaceae archaeon | reverse complement strand
TACTTCATAGTCGTCTCCGTGCGCAGGTGGCGAAGCTGTTCCTGGGTAGCGGCGAGATCCTCTTCGCGGGTCATGTAGGTGCCGACAGAGTGCCGAATGGCGTACCAACTCATCTGGCGGTTTGACGTCTCGATACCGGCAACATCACATAACCGATGCAGCAGATACCGTAGTGACGAGACCCCCCACGGGTTCCCTTCTCGCGTCAGCCAGATCGAATTCGTCTCGTCGTATTCCGGGTAGGCACGTCTCTCTTCACACCAGTTTTGGAGTATCTCGGAAGTTCGGTCTCGGAGACCAACGATCCAGTGATCAGTGTTCTTCGCACTATCCTCCTTTGGAATTCGCAGAACACTGTTGTCGGTATCCACCCACTCTATCGTTGAACGGTTGACCTCCGTTGGCCGCAACCCGGCATCAAGACTGACCCATACAAGCGAAGCTATCTTCCAGCCGTTGGCCCGATCCCAGTCCGCAGGTACGACTTCTGACTTCGGTTTCTCAAACCGTTGGGCAAGGTGTTCCTTCCAGCGGTCACGCTCTGCGGGAGTCAAGTTGTTGTAACTCGGTACCGACCCGTATTCAAGCGCTGCATCACGAATCGCGCTTCGCTCCTCTTTGGTCAGGAAGTCTCGCGGGTTGGAGCTTCGGTTTGCCGAGAACGTGATGTCCGGTTCCCATTCTCCGAGTCCGCGCTCGTGATGGAGCCACTTGTAGAGCATCTTCAGCGATTTCTGACAATTCACCTTGTGCGTCGCGCTCACATCTCGGTGGGCGAGGTGGTCCATCCACGCGTCTGCATACTCATGGCTGAGGTTTGCGGTATATCCACCCTCCTGCTCCCAGACGAACCGGTAGAACCGATCGATGCGGTACGAGCGTGGCTTGACCGTCCCCTTCGCGTATCCTTTCGCCTTGTCGGGGTCCTTTCCGTAGGCGAGCAGCCAGCGAAGACACTCTTCTCGTTCAGAACGGTAGTCAAGCAACTGTCGCTGGTTCAGGTACGATTCAGATGCCTCGGTCACGACAGGGAAGTCATCGAGGTTCATCGGTTCCCCTCCAGAGGTCGAACCCACCAGCGGTTCTGCTGTCCGGAGAGTGCTGACCAAATACGCGAATCGCAGGATGGCATCCGGGTTAGCAGCGATTCCTGCGAGTCCAATAGGTGTGGCAAGTTCCAAAACCGCAAGACGGCGTGGCTGTGTGTGAATCCTTCGAACTTGCTTGGTCTGAGCGTTGTGTCGATCATGGCCTTGTGTCGCAGGCCAAAACCACCGGACGGCTGGAGGAAAGGAGTGCTCCGTCAGGGATTTGAACCCTAGTCCTTGCCGTGAGAGGGCAAGATGATTGGCCGGACTACACCAACGGAGCGCACCAGACTGTACCGGTGTAGAACGTATAATGGTTGCGCTTCACCGCTCCCGTGTGTCGGTTTGGCACTCCAACCTCCCGTACTACCGCCGCCGGACGACCGCGAGCACCGCGGCCAACACCCCGGCCAGCGCCGCGAGGGAGCCGAAGCCGGGTCCTTCGGCCCTGGTCGGCGAACTGTAGACGGCCTCGTCCCAGGAGTCGGTATCCTCGGTGGGCGTCGACTCGGGGGTCGTGGCCGCCTCGGTCGGCGAGGCAGCGTCGGTCGGCGTCGGCGTCGATCCCGCCGCCGTTCGCGTCCGGGTCGTCCGCTCGCCGTCCGAACCGGGTGTGGCGGCCTCCGCGGCGGAATCGGCCGACCCGGCGGCGTCGGCTGCCGACTCGGGCGTCGGCGTCGGCGTTGCCGTCGTCTGCGGCTCCGACGGCGGCGGCCCGAGTTGCCGTCTGGCGGCGGCCTCGTCCTCGCAGTCACAGATGTAGAAGTAGTGGGAGACGCTCCGGAAGGTGGCCTCCTCGCCGTCGGCGGTGACGCCGGTCGTCCTGCCGGTGATCTGGTACCAGCCCGGCTCGTCGGGGTTATCGATACAGCCGGTCACCGACACCACCTCGTCGCCGTCGTCCAGGTACGTCGAGGCGCCGATGTCGCCCTCGTCGTTGAACTCGACGACGAGGTCGTCCTCGCCGCTGGAGACGGACTTGATGTTGTTCTGTAGCGTCTCGTCGATCTCGTAGCCGCCGCGCGTCGCCCCGCGGTCGACGCCGAAGGTCTCGCCGTCGGTGGCGTCACACCGGGCCCAACTGCCCGCCTCGTAGGTCGCGCTGGTCCGGGTGAACGTCTCGAAGTCAACCCCGGACTGTCCGACGACCCGCAGGCCGTACCGGACCTCCGTCGCGCCCGGGCTCGGGTCGCCGAGCACCTCGACGGTGTAGTTCGCCTCGCCGGTTCCGTGGCTCGCGGCGGCGGTACCGCTGCCGGCCGCGAGCGCGGCGAAGACGAGTAGCACCAGTACGAACCTCTGGAGATGCCCCCTCCGTATCCCCATTTGAATCGGGCTGAGCGTTCGAGAGTAATATCTCTGCTGCCGTCTGTCCGCGGCGGTTGATAACGAGAGTCCGATGTCCCCGAGCCGCGCGACGGATCGCTCCAAGCAGTTGTCGCCGGTTCGAGCCCGTCGCCTGGACCGTGCTTCCGTCGCGCCCGGGCCACGGCGGCCGCTACGTCGCCTCGTCGAAGTCCGTGTGGCCGTGGATGTCGACGCCCTCCTCGGTGACGGTCGCGAGGTAGACGCCGTTGCCGGAGCCGGTGTCGCGCTCGGCGGCGGCCTCGACGGCCCGGGCGCCGAGGGAGGCGGCCGCGTCGGTCGACAGCCCCGACTCGTACTCGGTCTCGAGGACGCCCGTGGCGATTTGCGTGCCGCTGCCGGTGACGGTGTAGTCGTCGGCCATGACGCCGCCGGCGGGGTCCAGCGAGTAGACGTGGGAACCGTCGTCGTCGACGCCGCCGAGGATGGGCCGGATGGCCCGGAACGGCCCGCCGCGGGCGAAGTTGCCCGCCAGCGTCGCCAGCGCCTCGATGTTTATCGCCTCCCCGCGGCGCGTCTCGTACAGCGACGCCTCCGCGCGCAGCGTCCGGATGAACGACTGGGCGCCGCCGACCGACCCGACGAGCGTTAGCGCCGCCGTCGGGTGGATCTGCTCGACCTTCTGGACGCCCTTGTTGGCGACGAACCGGCCGCCCAGCGACGCCCGCATGTCCGTCGCGATGACGACGCCGCCCTCGGTGGCGATGCCGACCGTCGTCGTGCCGGTCTTCAGCACCGACTCGTCGGGCGTCTCGACGTCCTGGAACCCGCCGACCTCGGGCTCGTGCGGCGATTCCCGCGTCGGCGTCAGGCCGGGCTCGTCACGCATCCTCGTCGCCCTCGAGGTCCGTGAGGTGGGAGGCGATGACGTCCTCCTCGACTCGTTCGAACCGCTCGGACTCGACGTCGACCGTCGCCAGCTCGACGCCCTCCGCCGAGAGGTCGTCGTTCGTCGCCCCGAGTCCCTCCAGGGCGAGGTCGATGCCGGCGTCGAGGTCCATCTCCTCGCGGTAGCCCTCCTCGAGGACGTCCTGGATGGCCTCGCGGTCGCCGCCGACGGCCGTCGCCTGCCACTCGTACGGCGTCCCGGAGGGGTCGGTCTCGAAGAGCCGCGGCTCGCCGTCGTCGACGCCGCCGACCAGCAGCGCGACGCCGAACGGCCGGGCGCCGCCCGTCTGGGTGTACTGCTGGATGTTGTCGGTGACGGCCTTCGTCAGCGTCTCGACGTCGACCGGCTCGCCGTAGCGGACCTCCTCGGTCTGGGCCCGCCGCCGGGCGAAGTCGATGAGCTTCCGGGCGTCGGCGACGTGGCCCGCGCTGGCGATGCCGACGTGGTCGTCGGCCTTGTGGAGCTTCTCGACGCTGTCCCGTTCCAT
>JAHENP010000285.1 GCA_018609965.1 Haloferacaceae archaeon | reverse complement strand
TCGCGTGCGGCCGGCTCCGCCTGGAGCCGCTCGGGCTCCGTGTGGTCCGTCCCCGGGTAGCCGCCGACACCCAACTCGACGGCGTCGACACCCAACCCGGCGAGATACTCGAACGCCGCCCGACGCGACTGGTCACCCAACGGCACCGTGAGTACACCCACGTCCATGTCGCGGATTGTACAACAGCCCGAATAAAGCTTCGTACGAACACGACGTTCTGGCTCACACTCACTCGCCAAGACGTGGTATCTGCATTCCACTTTACACACTGTCGAGGCGAATACCACGGGGCTTGGCCCCGAGGCGGTTCACAGTTACCCTGCATTCAACAGGGGGTTATTCCAGCACTACACAGACACACAGCTAGTACTGTGTGGGGTACATAGACGACAACTACACCTTCGCCGGCATCGGTGCACTACAGAGACAGGGCGCGGACGGCGACACGACGGAGCCGCGCGCTCCGGATAGGGGTCGAACCCCGGATGCCGTTTCTCGACCGCCGGGTCGTCGCGCTCGTCTACCGGCGTGGCTGCTGTCGGACGGCCGTTCGAAGGGGTTGTTCCGGCGCGCGTTCCATGATTGTCTCCCCGACTCCGTGTTGTCGATCCCCCGTAGAACGGTGTTCGACCCCGGGACTGCGTGCCGCCGGCGACCACCTCTGCGAGACGCTGACGGACCCACCCGTCGAACGGCGCGGGTTCGTCGCCGACGGCGAGATCACCACCCTGTGTGACCGGTTCCCCGACGAGATGGCCGGTCGAACCAGCTCTGGCGGGTGTACGCGACCGAGCGGTTCCTCCGAAGACGAGCGGAGTGACGCAACTGCTCGGAGCCGAAAACTATCTGTGTGCCGCCACCGAGACACTGCGTGTGTCACAGACGAGAGCGGAGTGGGGCGTGTACCTCACCGCCGGGCTCGGGTTGGCGGCGATGGCTGTCCATGTCGCCACACACCCGCTGTCGGATACCAGTTGGTGGGCGTTCGCGTCGTATCTTGCTGGATTCCTGATGGCTATTCCGTTGGCTGCGGTGGCGGTCGAACGACACGGGTGAGCCGTCGGCTTCCCGAACGTCACAGAGAACGGACCGATAGAGAACGTTCGCAGTGGTCGAAAGGCGACCGCTCAGATATCCGCTTCGAAGTCGTCCAACGCGTAGGTGGGCTCGGCACCGCGCCGATCCAACGTCTCATTGGCGAGCAGCCAGTAGACGACCGACAGCGCGCGTCGCCCCTTGTTGTTCGTCGGCACCACTAAGTCCACGTTCGACACCTGGTTGTTAGAGTCGCACATCGCGATCACCGGAATCCCGACCGTGATCGCCTCCTTGACGGCCTGGGCGTCGCCGATCGGGTCGGTGACGACCAACACGTCCGGCTCGATGTACCCCTCGTACTGTGGGTTCGTCAACGTCCCCGGGATGAACCGCCCGGTGCGGGCGCGGGCGCCGATGGCGTCCGCGAACTTCTCTGCCGGGAACCGACCGTACTGCCGGGAGGAAGTGACCAACACCTGCTCGGGGTCGTACCCCGACAGGAAGCTGGCGGCCGTCCGAATCCGGCCGTCCGTCTGGCTCACGTCCAACACGTACAGCCCGTCGTCACGGACGCGGTGGATGAACCGCTCCATGTCCTGGGTCTTCTGCTGGGTCCCGATGTGGACACCCGCAGAGAGGTAGTCCTCGACCGGAATGAGGAGATCTGCCTCGTCGTCTGGCATCACGTTCTCGTCGAACGGTGACGCCTCCTCCTCCTCTTCGTCGTCGGCCTCGGCGGCGGCCGCCTCGCCGGCGCCCGCGGCGTCGACCGGCTCTGCCGCGCCGGCGTCGTTCGCCTCGCTCGTTCCGACCGGCTCGCTCTGTGCGTCTGTCTCTGTCGCCGGCGCCTCGGCGTCGTCCGCCTCGGCGTCGACCTCGCTTGTGGTGTTCTCGCTGTTGCTCATACGGCGTCCTCCGCGATTCGGATCAGCTCGTTCAGCTTTGCGGTTCGCTCGCCGCCGACCGTCCCCGTCTTGATGAACGGGGCCTGTGTCGCGACGGCGAGGTGTGCGATCGTGGTGTCTTCCGTCTCGCCGGACCGGTGGGAGACGACCGCGTCCATCCCGGCCCGCTCGGCCCGCTCGACGGCGTCGAACGCGTCCGTCAGCGTCCCGATCTGGTTGGGTTTGATGAGGATGCTGTTTGCCGACCCCTGCTCGATCCCGCGGTCGAGCCGCTCGACGTTCGTGACGAACAGGTCGTCACCGCAGATAAGCGTCCGGTCGCCAACCCGGTCGGTCAGCTCCGCGAACCCCTCGAAGTCGGTCTCGTCTAACGGGTCCTCGACGTACACCAGATCGTACTCGTCGACGAGCCCCGCGATCCAGTCGCGCTGCTCGGCGGGCGTCCGTGCGGTCTCGCCGGCGCGGTACACGCCTTCGTCGGCGTCGTACAGCTCTGCCGCCGCCACGTCCAACCCGAACCGGATCTCGAACCCGACCCGATCTGCGACGCGGTCGGTCGCCTCGGCGACGATCTCGAACGCCTCGTCGTCACCGACCGGCGGCGCCCAGGCGCCCTCGTCGCCTTTCGCCGCCGACAGCCCGCGCTCGTCTAACACGTCCGCGACGGCCGCGTGGACCTCGGCGTTCGCGAACACCGCCTCCGCGACCGACGGCGCACCCACCGGCGCGGCGAGGAACTCCTGGATCGCCGTCGACTCGGCGGCGTGCTCGCCGCCACCGACGACGTTCCCGAGCGGCGTCGGGAACGACTCCCGTGCCCCCCGGAACGCGCCCCCGAGATGTTGGAACAACGGCAGTCCGATCGTGTCGGCGCCGGCCTTCGCCGCCGCCATCGACATCGCGACGGCGCTGTTGGCACCGATCTCCGAGAAGTCGTCCGTCCCGTCTGCCGCGTGGAGTGCGGCGTCGACCTCTCGTTGGTCGCCGGCGTGGACCTCCCCGACCAGCCGCGGCACCGCCCGTTCCCGGGCCGCCGCGATTGCCTCGGAGGGTGGCCGTTCGACGGCCTCGTACTCGCCCGTGGAGGCGCCCGACGGCGCCGCCGCGCGGCCGAAGCCGCCCGCCGCCGTCAACACGTCCGCCTCCACTGTCGGGTTCCCCCGCGAGTCGAGCACGCGCCGCAACGACACCGCGTCGACGACCGTCATCTCACCCGCCCTCCCGCCGCACCGTGAACGGGAGCACACCCGCGTCGTACTCCTCGGC
>JAHENP010000284.1 GCA_018609965.1 Haloferacaceae archaeon | reverse complement strand
TCCCATACTGTTGGATCACCCACGGACGGTTTCAACCTCACGGAGTCGGCGGCGAGGCGACCGTCACTCGTACCGTGCGCGTTCCCGTGCCGCCTGCTCCCCGCCGAACCGGTCGACGAGCACCCGGACAGTCTCGCCGAGCGTGCGCATACACTCCCCAGTCGAGACGAACCCGAGTGTCTCGGCCACGTCGTCCCACGCACGCCCCTGCAGAACCTTCCGAACGAGTAGTCGTTCCTGCCGGTCGGTCAGGGTGACACCGTCAGACGAACCAGCACCACCGCTATCCGCGACGGCGGCGTCACCGTTCGCCGCTGTGCGTTCCCCCGGCGACAGTTGGGTCGAGAGAAACCATGCGACGGTCAGCCGACGGAACGGTGCCGGTGCGGTGCCGTACGCCGTCGGTCCGGTGCCGGTACCGACGATCAGCCGCCACTCGTAGTCGGTGAACTCGATCAGCGGCTCGGGGTCGGCCTCACAGGCCCGTAGCGTCGCCCGCACCACGTCCGGTTCCAGTGTCCGCAGGGTGTCCGAGAGCACGCCCGGTATCCGGTCGCGGAACCCTGCCTCGTGACGCGCGACGAGCGCCCGCCCGGCGTCGGTGACGGGCGACAGGAGGACTGCAGAGTGTTCCCCGCTCGTGTCGTTGCGGGTGGTCGAGAGGTGGACACTCCGGTAGCCGTTCTGCCGCCAGAAGTCGACGACACCCGGCGTGGCGCCGAAGCCGGAGCCGAGGTAGTCCGCCGGCGCGAACCCCGGTCTGTCGACGCCGGTCGCGAGGTCGGCCTCGATTGCCGACAACAGCCGCGAGCCGAACCCCGACCGCCGGACGGCGTCGTGGGTCGCGATCCTGACGACCCGGTAGCCGACCGGACGGGTTGCCTCCGGGTCGCGCAGTTGGCTCCCCAGCAGATCCGGGATCATGTTGCCGTGGATTCGGCCGCCGCCGAACACCTCCTGGCGACGCTCCGGGGAGAGCCCACCCTCGCGGGCGACGAGCGCGACGGCGACCACGTGGTCGTCGACGAGCAACGCGTGTGTCGAAAGATTCGGCGCGTCGAGTAGTCGCGCGAGGTCGGTCGGCTCCGTCCGGTAGTGTGCCCGAACGAGCAGTCCGAACGTCTCCCGCAGCCGGTGGTCGTCGCCCCGCAACGTCGCGGTCGACAGCCGCCGGTAGCTCGTGTCTGTGACGGTCGCGTCCGCGACGAGTCGGTCGACTGCCGGCCGGGCGTCGAGCGCGAGCGCCCGGAACCCCCACGACTCCACCGGGTCGTCCGGTGCGTACCGGATCGGCTCCCGGAGGTGTGTCTCCACCACCTCGTGGTCGGCGTCGGCTAACCGGTCACGGAACCGCACCGAAAACCCCCGTCCGGCACCCTCGTAGCCGTGGACCGTCGTGACGAACGCCACCCGCGGCGCGGCCAACGCCGTCGACAACAACGCTACCGGGAGCCCGGCGGCCTCGTCGACGAAGACGGCGTCTGCGCCCCCGACTGCCTCGTCGAGTGTTGTCGGCTCGACGTAGTCGACGCTGCCGTCTGCGGTGTTCTCGCCGTCCCGACCCCCTAGTGTCTCCATCAGCGTTCCCGCGCGGTCAAGCAGTGTCGCCGCGTTCGACCGTGAGGGAGCGGTGACGATCACAGACTGGCCCACGGCCGCGAGCGCTCCCGCGGCGAGGCCGGCGACACTCGACTTCCCGCGGCCACGGTGAGCGTCGACGACCGCGGCCGTCCCGGGCTGGCGGAGTTGTTCGAGCCTCCGCAACGTCCGCCCCTGCCCGGCCGTCAGGCACGCCTCGTAGGCGGCCATCGGAAACTCCGGGTGCGCGGGGAGTGTTCCGTCGCTCCGGGGCGGGGAATCGTCCGCCTCGGTGAGCCCGTCCCGACGGAACACGTCGGCGTCGGCGTCGTAGACGGCCACCCCCGGATGGTCGAACGTCGCCAGCAGCCGCTCGCGGAACGCGCTCGTCGGCTCGTCATCCGTGTACGGCGGCACCGCCAGATTCGCTCGGAAGCCGTCGACCCGGTCGACCCAGTCGGCAGGGAGCAACAACACGTACAGTCCGCCGCCGGCGACGGCGCCGACGGTCCGACCGACGGCGTTCGGAGAGAACCCGTCTGCGCCGTCGACGACGACCGTCTCGTGGGTCGTCCCCAGCAGTTCCTCGGCGGCACGCGGCGACTGTCGCCGGTAGTCGTCGACTGCGTCCCCGAGGTCGTCGAACTGCTCGTCGCCGGAGACGACCGCGAGCGTGGCCGCAGACCGGGCGACCACCCGGCAGGCGTGGTGGCGTCCCGACCGTGCGCCAGTGACGACCAGCAGTCGACGGTGGTCCGTCACACCCGCCTCGCTGCGGAGAGCGGCGACGGTGGCCGCGAGGGTGTCGGTCACACCGACGGTACTGCGCCGTCGCTGTTGGCTCTTTCCTTCGAAAGTGTTGCCGGCGACAGCCCGTCTGTCGCCGGCGCCCTCGTGGCGACACGCCCGTCGCCACAAACCTGTCCTCGTGAGCGGGTCAGTGGAGGATGTTCTGTGCGACGACGGCCAGCTGGTCGCCGTCGGCCTGCTGGAGCCGTTCGTCGGTGAGCTTCAGCCGTTGGCGTGGCCGCCCCACGTCCGTCGGCGCCTTCTCCGTGTCGACGATTCCCATCTCCTCGAGATCGTTCTTCCGGCGGGAGAACGTGGCCTTGCTCGCGAGACCGACGTTCTCTCCCCACTTCGAGATGTCGTACAACAACAGCTCGTTTTTCGCCGCAACGAGCAGTGAAACCACGACCTCGTCCAGTTCCCGGGAGCTACGGCTTCCCTCGATGGAGGAGACGACCGTGTCGAAGTCCTCCTGGGGGGTCTTGCCGAACTCCGCAGTCATCGTCTCCCGGACAGAGTCGCGCCCGGGCGTGCGGAGGTCGAACACGTCGGCTGTCTCCCACTGGTCCGTCAGCGTCTCGTAGGTGTCGGTGACGAACGACTCGTCGGTGTTCCGCGTCGCTCCGATCACGTCGCCGGCAATGACCGGACTGAACAGTTGCTCGTCGTCGACGATCAGCGTGGTCTCTGGCACGTCACCCGTTCGGAACGCCGCGTCACCCGCATCGCCCAGGTCTGCCAGCTTCGACCCGAGCGTGAAGTCTTTGCGTGCAGTCCGGAGCGGCTCCTCCGCTGCGAACACGCGCAGTGTCGGGAACTCTCCGTCGAACGAGCGACCGACCTCTGCGATCGTCTGCAGCATGTCGGCCCACGGGTTGACGACGTACGTCACGCCGGTACACTGCTCGAACACCGTCTTCAACGCCCCTTTGGTCGTTGCAGCCCGTAAATTCGGGTCCAGTCCCATACGACAATGCTTACTTCTACTACAAGTTAAGTCTGTCGGCTGTAAGAACAATATATCACTCAACTACTGTCGATAATTATATACGATGTCGTTGTGATCCACTCAATACTCTGTTGTCGTCACCCCACACTGCTGGCACCAATCCACCCGTCGACCGCGCTGCGGCCGAACCGCGCGCGCGAATATTTGAAAAAATGAAACTTGAAATATGACTGGGAAGCTGCTCTAGCGTTAATGTTATATGTCAGTGAGAGTCCCTCTCAGGTACAATTTTGGCCATCTCAGAGATCGTGATATTTTTCTAGAAAAATACGCTATCAGCTTAACCGGTTTTGGGTAAGTGCTAATCGTTTATCCTAAATGGCACCGTTCGTTTCTACATCACATGGCGCAAGAAGCAGACCGGCGACGACACACACAGAACACGGCTATCGAATTTCTGGCGGCCCACCCACGGGTGATCGTTACCTTGGTTGCGGTTGGGTTGGTGTTTGCGACTGCTTCACTGTCTCTGGCCGTCGAAGGGCTCAGTACAGGGTTCGAGACGGCACCCGACATGGGCGGGTCGGTGTACGAGACTGGTCCGGGGGGTGGGGAGCCGTCGAGAGACGGTGCCACGCCGACGGTCGACTGGTGAGACGGAGACTGTTCTGACCGCTACAGTTGTTCTCGAAGCTCGTCCGGCCAGTAGAGACCGCCGTCGAACAGGATCGGGTTCTCGACAACGTCTAAGCTGTCCTGTAGCTGTTGTTCCGACAGTTCGTACGATCGGTCGTGTGACCCGAGGTGGTAGTCTCCGTCACTCCCCTCGAACCGGTCCTGTGCGTGGCCACCCTTCTCGAACGGGGCAATCTGACTCACCTCCAGACGGTACTGTTGTCGCCCGGTCTCGACGAGCCGGAGGTCAAGCGGCAGGATCGACTCCGACTGCGTGACGACGTGTGTGCCGTCGCCCACGACCGCGTAGTCTTTCGGCGTCATCACCTGTTGGCGCGCCTTGTCGAGGGCCCGTTCCAACGAGTAGCCGAGCACCATCAGCCGCGCGAACGTCGTCCCCACTTCCGCGGCCTGGCTGTCCGTCACCGCCTCGAAGGTGACGCCGCCGGCGACACTTCCCTTCCGGACGAGCCCGACCCCCTCGTGGTACGACCCGCAGGCGTTGAGAAAGAACGTCTGTGTGTTCGACTCCGACACTGACTCGATCGAGAGAAACCCGTCTGCACACTCCAACCCTCGCTCGTCGCTGTGGCCGATGAAGTGGACGAGATCGTTGCGTGACTCGAACACCCGAGCGAGCTGTGCGCTCCTGATGTTCTCTCGCACGTCGATGTCGATACTGAGTGCGTCTGCACGCTGCTCGTACCGCTCGACAGCCGCGTCGTGTTCCTGCCGCATGTCGGTGTTGTTGAGCACCGCAACCACCGAGATTGGGCTGTCATCGAAGTAGTTGCGACGGTTCTCGTACGCCTCCGGAAACGTCTTGAACACGTCGATCGGGACGTTCTCCCCCAGCCAGCCGTGGTACCGGCTCGGTCCCAACGCCGGCTTGACCAGCTCAACGTTCGAAATCTCGCGTTGGAGCCGGGTGAAACTGTCGTCGGTCGGCTCTCGTGGCCCGACTGCCTGCTCTCCGTGTTCGTAGCTGTCGTCCATCGACAGGGAGATCCACTCCGCTTTGCTCAGCTCTTCTGACTCCGGGAGCATGACGAACGGGAGCGTCTCGAGAATGTGTGGCAGTGTCTCCGCGTGTCTGTAGTTCGGCTCAACGTACATCGTCAGGTTCCACTCCGGAAACTCCTCGGAGACATTCTCGAACGGCGCGTCCATGTACGCCTCAACGCGTTCGGCCATCGGCGCACTGTACAGCCAGTCGGCGCGCAACCCCAGCGTCTCCAGCTGCGGTGACAACGACACCCGTTCGCCGTAAGCCCCCGCCTCGCGTGCGAGGCAGTCGAGGAAGAACACCCGTCTGAGCACCGACGCGATGTTATACTGGAACTCCGGGAGCCTCCCGAGTTCGAACCGGCACCCGCCGGCATCCAACGACGGTGTCACCGTCTCGTCCAACTCGACTGTCCCGCCGAGGTAGTAGACGAGTGGCGCGGCGGTGAACAGATACTCCAGCTCCGGCGGGACGACGAGCGACGTGTCGGTCGGCTCGTGTCGCTCCTCTATCTCCTTTGGCACTGTCAGTGACTCTCCAAGACGAATCCCCGGCGGGTCCTCTCGGATCTGTGGCCACGTTCGATCCGGGTCCGTCCGTCCAATCGTCGCCGACAGCAGTGAGATTCCCTCGGCCAACTCTGCCGGCGTTGAGCCGACGGTGATCTGTTCGGTGTGTTGGCCGATGTCGCTGTGAAATCTGACCGTCACGGGCGTCGGCTGATCGAACGACAGCCGGAGCCGGTCGTCCCCGTTGCGGGTCAACTCCCCGCTCCCGTCGAAGCGGACGTAGACATCGACGTTCGCACTCACCTCGACCAAGTGACTCCCCTCCTCGATCTCCAGTTGGCGCGACTGTTCGTCGAACTTGCGCCGCTGGTCGACATCGATCCGGTGGGTGTACACGTACACATGCGGAAACACGAGACTCTCGACGGACCCGGACACCGTCACGTCCGACTCGACCTCTGAGTTCGACCCACCGAGCGAGAGGACATCCCCGACAGTCGGTGCGTCTACCCCTCTATCCCACCCCTCCGTGCCGACTCGCACGGTGTTTTTAGCTGAGTCTATCACTCGAAACAAGCCGTCATCCCGTTGTAGCTCCATCGCCGTACACCACAGAGGAACACCGAGGGATAATTCAGTTTCGTTTCGTGTTGTTACTATCCCGGGTTCATTTTGCTTCTCTAGCGTGAGTCCGACAGTCCTCACCGATTCGGTCAGCTCCCGTGTGGCGACGGTTCACAACCACGAGGCGTAACGAACACGCTTTTAACCCGTTCCGGCCAACCCGTGTAGTACGACCCGCTCGGGGTCGTGACCCTCTCCGTCGGTAGGGACACCGGAAGCGGCGGGGAAGTCGAGC
>JAHENP010000283.1 GCA_018609965.1 Haloferacaceae archaeon | reverse complement strand
TTGAGATTCACCTCGCGGCGGCGGCGCACCTCCTCTAACACGTTCACTTCGATCAGCCGTTCGAAGATCTCCTCGACGCGTTCCACCTCCATGTCGAGGAACTGCGGCACGTCGAACGACGACACCCCGGAGTACAGCGCCATCAGCACCTCGCGTTCCGACTCCGACAGCTCGACGGCGCCGCTGGTGCGTTCCTGGTTCTGTCCCAGATACGACTTCAACACGGCCATGCGCCACCCCTCCCCGGAGAGGTACGTCTGGACACTCCCGCCCTCGTCGTTGGTGTGTTCCGCCTCGATCACCTGCCGTTTCTCGTCGAAGACAGTGCGTTCTGCGGTGTCGAGTGTGCCGATGTCGTCCAGTTCGAGCCGGACGAAGTCACCCGACTCCAAGGCGACGGAGACGCCGTCGGCCTCCACCTTCAGCCGGGCCTTCTCCCACTCCGTATCCTGGACGACCCCGCCGGCGACCGCCGGGTGGCGGGCGTACACCACCCGCCGGTCCAAGAACGCCTGATACACGTTCGTCTTGAACTCGTCGTGGTTCTGTGCGGCCACCAACAACACGTCCTCGCCGAGCCGGAGGCTGACGTAGTTCGAGACACGTTGGACTTCCTGACTCACGTCGTGTCGACCGCCGATCTTACTCACGTCCGACAACGGAACCGTCCGTTTGCCGTCGTTGCCGACGAGCACCAGCCGGCGGTTCGACAGGACGATCCGGCCGGGGGTCCACGACACGTCGTTGACCGGCCGGCCCTCCTTGACCGCCTGGGCGAACCGCCCTTTGGTGTCCGCGAGCATGTACTCCTCTTGATCGTCTTGTGCTGCCATTATCGAATCCCTCCGAGCTTCGAGAGCGCCGAGAACGCGCGTTTGCGAACGTCCGGTTCCACGTCTTCGTCCGTCATCCTGTCCAACACCTCTCGGGCGCGCTCGCCGCCGACCTCACCGAGCGCGTACGCCGCTCGGGCCCGCGCCCCCGACGGCTCGTCGTTGTCCTGCAACAGGTCGATCAGCGACGACTCCACGTACAGCCCGCCCAACTCCGTCACGCTCGTCGAGGCGAACTGTGCGGTCATCCGATCCCCGTCGGAGAACGTCCCGACCAACGCGTCGACCACCTCCTGTGGCGGGTCCGCCTGGTCTGTCACCCGCCCCAGGAACCACACCGCGTTGCGCCGTTGGCTCGCCTCCGACGCCTCCGCCATCACCTCCAACAACGGGTCGACGATTGTCTCGTCGTCGACCCCTTCCAGCTCCTCGACAATTGCCTCCCGAACCTGGTGACTCTGGTCCGTCGGCGCCGTCGACAACAGCTGGATCACGGAGAACACCGCCGCCTGCCGGACGGCGTCGTGTGAGTCTTCTAACGCCCCGACCAGATCCGGCACCGGCTCCGCGCTCCCAGCGTTGCCGAGCGCGCTGGCGGCGACCCGCCGGATCGCGGCGTTGTCGTCGTCGAGCATCGCCAACAACGCCGCCAACGCCGACCCGGTCGCGATCGTTCCGAGCGCGTCTGCGGCCGCTGACCGAACCCGTTCGTGGTCGTCCTCTAACCGTTCGATCAACGGGTCGACCCCGTTCGGGTCACCGATCTGCCCGAGCGCGTAACACACCCGTTCCCGCACCCGTGGGTCGTCGTCTCCCAGCCGCTCTACGAGCGGGCGGAGCCCGTCCTCGTCGCCGATCCGACCGAGCGCGCTCGCGGCCGCCATCCGGTACTCCGCGCGGTCGGAGTCCAACGCGTTGCCGAACGCCCGGACGGCCGTCCAGTCTGCGTCGCCGGTCTCGACGTCGACATCCTTGAGAATCAGCTGTTCTAACGCCTCCTGTCCCAGGTCGCTCAGGGCGTCGACCGCCATCGCCCGCACCTCCGGGTGGTCGTCGTCTAACGCCAGACTCGACAGCGTGTCGATCACCTGCGTGTCGTCGACATCGCCAACATCACCCAACATCTCTGCCGCCCGTCGCCTGACCGCGTCGCTGTCACTGGACTGCGCGCGGTCGGACAGTTCCTCGATTTCGTTGTCCCTGGCGAGCTGGTACAGCGACATCGCCTCACTCCCCTCCGACGTGTCTGTAGATCCGGCTGCGTTTCGCCACCGGCTCGAACGCGTCGCGACACTCCGGCGGGACACTCTCCGTCTTCCCCAACACGAGGTAGCCACCCTCCCGCAGTGACGCCCGCAGCGTCTCGAACAACGGCGTTTTGTACGCCGCGTCGATGTAGATCAGCAGGTTCCGACACAACAGGAGGTCCTTCTCCGACTCCGGCTCGTCGCGGATCAGGTCGTGGGTGTCGAACGTCACCTGTTCGCGAACCCGGTCGCGAACCCGGAACGTGTCGCCGTCCTGTTCCACGTACGGCTCGTAGCTGTCCAACGGGCCGAGTTCGTCGGCAATGTCCGTCGTCCGGGTGGTCTCGTACACCCCTGCACGCGCCGCGTCGACGGCGTCCTCGCTGATGTCCGTCGCCACCACGTCCAGCCGGCGTTCGGTCACCTCTGGGTCGTCCGCCGCGACCATCTGCAGCGAGTACGGCTCCCGGCCGTCCGCACACGGCGCGCTCCACGCCGCCACACGCCGACGCTCGTCGGTCAACTCCCGCAACACCGGCAGGAGGTTCTCCCACATGTCCGGGTCGCGGAAGAACTCGGTGACGTTGATGGTCAGCGCGTCCAGCAGTTCGTCCCGTTCGGAGTCGTCCGACCGGAGAATCTGGAGATACTCCGTGTGGTTGTCGGCGTCGCGGCGCTGCATCCGCGCGGAGATGCGACGACCCAGGTACGCCTCGTTGTAGTACCCCGGCTCGAACGGCACCTCGTCTTCGATGTGTCGGACGACGCGGTCGAACGCCTCGTCGTCCGATCGCGACCCGCTCATTCTGCCATCCCCCCTGTCTGCCCCCACTCGTCCGTCGACTCAGACATCGTCTGTACAGTTTCGAGTGCGACGGCTTGTGTGTATCGCCCGTTTCGTGCGGGGAGTGTTCTGTGACTGCACGGCGAGACGCCGCGACCGGCGGCCGGTCGACGCGACTCGTGGGACACGGTGCGTCGACGCGGATCGAACCCCCGACCGCCGGTTCGCGACCACATCAGTACGCCTCCCCCAGTGTCTCCACGTCGAGGATCGTCACCACGTCGCCGTCGCCCAACACCGCCGTGCCGGACAGCCCGGGAATCCCGCTGAGAATCCCCTCCAACGGCTTGACGACGACCTCCTCCTGGTGGAGCACCTCGTCACAGTGTAACGCCACCGGACGGGTCTCCTCCCGAATCCGAACGAGCATCCCGCCGTCGCCGTCGCGTTGGAGGATGTCGTCTGTTCCTGTCGTGCCGCCGTGATCGGTTTCGTCGGGGTCGCCCGACTCGTCCGGGCCGTCGGCGCCGCTTGGCGCGTCTGGGTCGGCGCCGTTCGCCTCCGAGCCGTCTGCACCCTCCTCGGGGTGGCCGCCGTCGGCCGCCGCCGGCGTCGGACCGCCCCCGGTCGCGTCGTCCTGGAGCACCTCCCGCAGGTGGATCACCGGGTAGATGTCGCCGCCGTGCCGAACGACCTCCTGTTTGTTCACGGTCTCGGTGTTCCCCGCTCGGGACACCTCCGCGATGTTCTTGATCGGAATCCCGTACTCCGTCCCGTCCACCTTGACGAACATCACCTGGACGATGGCGACCGTCACCGGGAGCCGGAGTTCGAACCGACTTCCCTCCCCCGGTGTCGAGGTCAGTGAGACGGTGCCGTCGAGCTGTTTGACTGTCGTCCGGACCACGTCCATCCCGACACCACGGCCGCTCACGTCCGTCACCTCCTCGTTCGTCGACAGCCCGGGGTGGAAGATCAGCTCTCGGGCCTCGCTGTCGTCCAACGCCTCCGCCTCCGCGGGCGTCTTTACTCCCTCCTCGACGGCCATCTCCCGGAGGTCGTCCGCCTCGATCCCGGCGCCGTCGTCTTCCACGACGATGTTGACGTGGTCGCGTTCCCGACTCGCCCGGAGTTCGATGTGACCAGTCGGGTCTTTTCCGGCGGCCT
>JAHENP010000282.1 GCA_018609965.1 Haloferacaceae archaeon | reverse complement strand
TCGGCGGCGTCTGCCGGCTCCATGAAGTAGTTCGCGAACGTGTCTGCCTCCCACCGCCCGGTGTGTTCGTACTCGAAGGTGCGGAGCCAGTAACCCAACGCCTCTGTCGCGTCCTCGACACGGATCATCGTGTGGTCGATCGACCACCGGGCGCCGTGGTCGCGCTCGACGATCTCGATCTCGTGGCCGTCGGGGTCTTTGACGAACGCGTAGCCGGGATTTTCCTCCGGCGGGCGGTAGTCATCGACACCCGCCTCCATCAGCTCGGCGTAGGCCGCTTCCACGTCTTCGACGCGGACGGCGATGTGGCCCCACGCGTCACCCATCTCGTAGCGCCGCCCGTCGTGGTTGTACGTCAACTCGAGGATCGCGCCGTCCTCGTGCATCTCCTCGGGACCGAGAAAGTAGTTGGTGAACGTCTCTGCCTCCGCTTTCCCTTTCAGTTCGTAGTCGAGGTGGGTGGTGTACCAGTCCAACGCCGCGTCGTCGTCTTCCACCCGCATCATCACGTGGTCGAGTGTGTACGCCATGTGGGTGTGGTGGGTCGCGCGTTCGATAAGACTACCGACAGATTCCCGCCGGCCACTCTGTCGCCGACGGCCGACGCCGCCGCCACCGGCTCACACGCCGGCGAGTACGCCCCCCAACGCCGCGCCGACCAACGCCGCCAGCAACGTCCCGCCGGCGAACCCTGCCGCCGTCTGCCAGTTCCCGTCCGCCAGCAACGACTCCGTCTCGACAGCTACCGAGGCGTACGTCGTGAACGCGCCACAGAAGCCCGTCCCGACCAGTGTCGCGGCTGTCGGGTCGACCGCTCCGACGGCGACCCACCCGCTCAGGACGCCCAACAAGAGGCTGCCGGCGGCGTTCACGACGACCGTCGACCGCCGCCCGTCCACCCGGCGGCCGACGGCGGCTCGTGCTGTCGCCCCGACCGCGCCGCCGACGGCGACGACGACCGCCTCGACGAGCGTGGTCACAGTCGGCCTCCGAGTCGTGTGCCAACGGCCGCCGCGAGCAGTCCCAGCCCGTAGGTCGCGACGACGTAGCCGACGGCCGACGACGGCGGCAACGCCAGCGTCTCGACCGCGAACGCCGAGTAGGTGGTGAACGACGAGCAGAACCCTGTCGCGGCGAACGCGCCCAGCCGGCGCGGCAACGACTGCGCGACCAACACCCCCAACAGGAGGCTCCCGGCGACGTTCACGAGCAGTGTCCCCTGCGGGGTGGCGACGACACTCGCCACGGCGGCTCTCGCGAGCGCTCCCACCCCACCGCCGGCGGCGATCAGTCCGACCCGTACCCACCGTTCGTCCATGCCGCCGCTCCGGCGGCCCACCACTCGGTCGTTTCGGACGCGGTCGCGGACCACCCCCTGACAACGACGGCGTTCACTCCCGGCTGATCTCCAAAGCCCGCGGCGTCTCACCCCCGTGTGGCGTCCGCCGCGCTCGGACACAGACGGTGTGTGCGGCCTCGCTGGTGTCGTCGACGACGAGTGCCACCCCCCGTTCGTCTGGGAGCCGCGTCCGGAGTCCCCCGTCGAGATACGTCGGTCGTGTGGCCGCCAGCTTCGACACGTCCGCCTCGCTCGTCACGGTGTGTGCGACGAGCAGATCGGCCTGTGAGACCGCCGTCGCCGGGAGCGCCGCCGGCCGTTGTGTCGCACAGACAACGGAGACGCCCGGTGCCCGCCCGCGGGTGAACAACCGGTCGAGCGCCGGCCGCGCGATCCCGTCGAACCGGACGTGTGCCTCGTCGAACACCAGCCACGGCAGTCGGTCGGCGTCGCCGGCCAGACAGTGGTCGTAACACCCGCGTGCGAGCACCCGTGCCACCGCGTTCGCGGCCGGCTCCGACAGGTCGGCACAGCCGACGACCACCGGCCCCGGGCGGTCGACTAACGCCGCCGGCTGGAGCCCGTCGGGGTCGAACACGTTCCACCGCCGCGCTCGCCGGAGGTGGACGGCGGCGACTCGTCGCACCCCCGCCCCGACACCCCCGGCGGTCTCCTCGCCGAGCGCGGCAATCGCTCCGTCGACTGTCGTGACGTCTGCGACGGCGTCCCAGACGAGCGCGCCGGCGGCGCTCGTCCGGTCGAGGCCGACCAACGCTGGCCACGCTCGTGCCGGAAGATCAGACGGCCGAACTCGCGGCGAGACAGGCTCTGCGAGCCCCGCGAACTCCCCCATCGTGTCGAGGATGATCGGCGTCACGCCCGGCGCCGCCGCCACCCCCTCGGCGAGCACTCCCAGCGTGTGTGACTTTCCGGTTCCGCGCTTCCCGACCACGACCACCGCGTGTGGCCGGTCCGTGTCGAGCCGGACGCGACCCCCGCGTGTCCCGTCGCGTGCGCGGTGGCTCCCCAACCGGAGAGTCGCGTCGGCGCCGTCCACGCGACACTCACCCTGCCCCACGCTTTCGCCGCCGTCGCGCCGCCCGAGCAGTGTCACTGGGTGTCTGGTCGCGGCTCCGTACTTCAATCTTCACGAGAACCCTCAAATACGGTGCCGGGACCAGACGCTCCGTGACTCGATCTCCCGACGACGAGAGAACGCTCGCCCGACTCCGACGCGACCGCCGCGCCATCGAAGGACTCCCGATCCGGCTCGTGATCGCGCTAGTCGTCGGTGTCGCCAGCTTGGGTGTCATGCTGAGCATGGTCAACGGCATCGGCGGTCTTCAGACGACGGAGTTGGACACCAGACCGACACCGGAGGTGACGACGCCGGGTGAACAGACACTCACCGTCCAGGTCGTCGGCGACGGTGATCCGGTCGCGGACGCGACGGTCGTCGTCACCGGCGACTCGGCGACTCTCGACGGACCGGTGACTGCCGAGACCGGCCCGGACGGGAACGCGACACTCACCGTCGCGCCACGACTCGGACCGAACGCCGACGAGGGAACGCTCACAATCGAGATCAAACCACCCGCCGGCGGCCAGTACACCGACCGCCGGGCCAACACGGCGGTGCTCGTGATCGACGACTAACACCGACGACGAGTCACCTGCAGACGCCGCCCGACCGCGGGAGACAACAGCCGGGGGCTGGCGCACGATTCACGACACCGGGTGTGTGCGCCTCGTTCGCGTGACGACGACGCGGCCGAGTCGTCCCGGCCGCGAGCAGTGGCGACACTACCCCCGGTAGAACGCCTCCTCTCCGTGGTTGTCGAGCCAGCCGTAGGCGAACAACCGGACAGCCGGGAACCGTTCCAACGGCTCGCCGTCGTCCAGTGACGCGCCGGTCGTCGGCTCCCACCGGTCGCCGTCCGCGACCGCGAGCCCGTCCACGAGCCGCCAGTCACGTCCGGGTACAACGACCGGAACTGCTCGTACGTCGTCGTGGTGGCGGGGAGCCGTTCCAACTTCGTCCCCTCGTGTGGGCCGGCGATCCCGCGCCCCAGCGACTGTTTCCACTCACTGTCCGTCTCGTGGTCGTACATGACGAGCGTGTCGTCCGCGAGTTTGCCCGAGACACTGAACGTCAACTGCGTCCCGTTCACGCGGCGGTCGAAGACGGCCACACTCCCACACAGCGGACACCACCTCACCGCGATCGGCACCCCGGCGAGTTCGTCGTCGACGACCTCGTGGGAGGTGAGATACCGGACCGGGTAGCCGCGCACGGATTCACCCGATTCCACGACGACGATGTCGTCGTCCGCGGCACCGTCGTAGCCGTCGACCGGCTGGTACGTCGGCTCGTAGATCGGCGGGATGGCGTCCCGTGGGAGGAGGTCGACGACGGTCACGGCGCTTCGAGCTCGAAGCTGACGCGTTCGGTGTCGCCGCCCTGTGTCGTCCGCCCGGTGACGGTCACCGTCCCGATCTCGGCGGTGTCGCCGACGTGTGTTCCGGCACAGGCAGTCCGGTCGAACGGGTCTTCGGGGTCGCCGATCTCGACGATCCGCAGCTCCGAGATGGAGTCGGGCAACAGGTCGATCCGAGTGCGTTCCGTGTCCAG
>JAHENP010000281.1 GCA_018609965.1 Haloferacaceae archaeon | reverse complement strand
TGAAACTTCGGTTGTCACCGACCTCCCGGAAGTCTGCAGAGTCGCGACGGGGAGAAAACCCACTGCGGGATTGAAACAACGTGTCGACGACCTCGGAGAGATCTCCCGAGCGGGTGTCGCGACGGGGAGAAAACCCACTGCGGGATCGAAACACCGGACAACGACGCCGGCGACTTTCATCAACAACACCCGCCACTGTTTCCAACAGTAACTTACAATAGTCAACAGCCACTCCACCAAAGTACGACGCGCGAGTCGTCACCCGAAGGTGGCGAGGGTGTAAGGGCACCCTCACCTCGCGTGTCGTGCGGCTCTACACGACATGTGTTCGAACGATTCTCCGTCACAAAAGCGTGACGGCGCGACAGACACGGCAGTACAGACAGCAATCACCACCGAGCAGCTGCAGTCGGACTACGGCGCCACCATCGACGACCTGCGGCACACCACACTCCCGGATGCGCGGATCGAGGAGTTGGTCGCTTCCTGCGTGGACATGCAGCAACGACTCGACACCCACGGCGTCGTCGGCCACGAGGCCGTTCTGGAGTTGGTCACCACCGTCGCCGAGGCGATGGAGCAGGTGCGGGACGCGACGGTCGTCAGCGACGCGGAGCTTCCCGACTCCCGTGCACTCGACACGGGCGTCCCGAGCGACGAGTACGTCCTGACACCCCAAGAGCGCGACGAGACGCTCGGTGTGTTGTCGGCGTTGTTGTTCACCGCCGTCGAGACTCCCGGTGCGGGTGACGCGACCGCCGCGGCTGGCGTCGTCCGGTAACGCGCTGGGCGGCCGGTCGGGTTCCCCCCACCTCTCGTTCGTGCAGACCGCGACTCAGATCACGTTCGACTGCTCGTCGGGTTCCTCGGCACCGAGCGTCGTCGTCTCCGACTCACAGCTCCCACACAGCCGGTACAGTTTGACCCGGTCGCCGTCTTCGGGGTCGATTGCGGCGTCGAGTTCGTCCACCAGTTCCACGCGGTCCGTCTTCGAGATCTCCAGTTCGAACACGGAGTACTGTTTCCACGCGCCGTACCGTTGGAGCGTCCGGTAGACGCGCCGGCGGTTCGTGTCGTCGCTCACGTCGTACGCGACGAGCAGGTGCATCAGCGGGACACCTCCAACGCGTGGTAGCTGTCTAGTTCACCCGTGATCGCCTTCCGGAGGAGGATCGCCTGCTGACGGACCGCCTTCCGGCGCGACAGTTCGTACTCGAAGTACGGGTGTGTGAACGTCTCGTTCATGTAGTCGTCGAACTTCGAGAGGTACGTCTGGAACGCGTCGTCGGCGAGGTGGTTGTCCGCGGTGAACTGATCGTGCCCGATCGTCCCCTGGTTGACGAGCCGGGTGGCGAACGCGTCACAGAACAACGGCCGGAACTCTTCTTGTAAGTCGAGTGCCAACGACGGCCGGCCGTGACGGTCGGCGTGGAGCACACCGAGGAACGGGTCGAGGTTGTACTGCCGGAGCGCCGCCAACACCTCGTTTTTGACCATCACGTACGTCAGCGACAGCAACGAGTTGATGTGATCCTCGGGTGGGCGTTTGCTCCGCGACTCGAACGTCCACCCGTCGACGAGCGTCTCGTCGAGGCGGTCGAAGTACCGCTCTGCGGCCTCTCCCTCGACACCCCGGAGATCGGCTTTGCTGTCCGCACTGGTCGCTTGCTCCCCGAGTTCAGCGAGACGATCTGTTCCGTGGACACCCTTCCGTGCGAGGAGTGTTCGAGCGTTTCTGACCTTCGCAGCGATCATCTCGCGCGCAATCTCGAGTTCGCCTCCGTCGCCGAGCGCGTACTGTGCCCGGCGGACCTCCGCGATGGTGTTCCGCTCCGGCACGAAGCTCCCACGGTAGTTGCCGTGTTGGGTGAAGTAGTTCAACACGATGCCGTGCTCGTTCGCCTCGGCGACGAACGGCGTCGAGAAGTTCACCCCGCCGAAGACGTTGATCGTGTCCAACTGCTCTACTGGGAACGTTGCGAGTTCCCCGTCGTCGCCGTCGACATCCCAGACGACGACGCGACCCTCGTCGTATCGGATCTGTGCGCCCTGCGTGGTGACGAACACGACAGACTCGTCGAACATCCCCTCGGGAGATTTCACTGCTCGTCACCTCCGAGCGTGACGGACTCGGGATCTTCCCAGCCTGTTCCGCGGGCTCTGTCTGGCTCCAGTTGGGCGGTCTCTGCCGGCATACAGTACGTCCGGGCCGAGCAGGCCTCGCACTTGCTCGGATTGTCGGTGAGGGGTGGGATCGTGTCCACGTCCATCTCGCCGATCTGAGAGACGATCTCCTCAACGGTCTCGCGGTGTCGATCCGTGATCCGAACCGTGTGCCGTCGATCGGTCGAGTAGAGGTAGATGTACCCCACGTTCACCGGCTCGTCGGTCGCCGCTTCGAGCAACATACAGTAGCCAGCCAACTGGACCTCGTCGCTGGGGTAGTACGTCTCACTCTCGGCTCGTTTCCGTTCGACCGGGGTAACCACACCGTCGTCGCTCTCGATCAGATCCAGCTTCCCGTGGAGTCCCAACTCCTCGGACCGGAAGTACCGTTCGCGAACCCACCCACCACGGCGGGACTGGCGTTCGTGTTTCGACCGGCCGTCGACCAGTTCGTACGGCGTGCCGATCTGATCGTGGTACCGCTGGTAGTAGAATCGGCGCGGACAGTAGACGAACTCGTTGAGCGCACTGACGTGGACGAGTTCGTCACGGAAACTCGCAGTCGTCACGGGCAACCACCCCGACAGCGACTACTCACGGCGCGTCACCCCGCCGATCAGGCCGTCACTGTCGTTCCGTTCTGCGTCCTCCATCACGAGCGAGTGGAGGTACAACGCGTCGGTTCCAAGCGCGAGACACGCCTCCTGCCCTTCCAACGCGACCGGGTAGAGGAAGAAGAACTTCCCGAGGTCGTACGACTCTCTGGCGACCGTCGCCGGAATCGACAACGGGTAACACAACAGTCCAGCCTCTTTCCCGAGTCGGTCCCGTCGGCGTTGGAGCCGGTCGTTGAGCCGGTCGAGGGTCCTGACCCGAGGCTGGCCGTCACTCGGCGTCACACTGAGCTTGGGCTTCTTCAGGACACGCGGTCGGCGGTCGCTGTTTACTGTCCCCACATCGAGCAGTTCCGCGATCGACGGGCCGGTGAACGCCACACTCCGCCCCCACCCCTCCTCGGTCGGCTGGATCGTCCCGTCGTACGTGCAGAAGCCGTCGACGTAGCGTTTCAGCCGGTCGAACGTCGCCTGCCCGGAGTCGGGGATCGACTGCTCGAACGTGGCCTGATCGTGGAACGTCACCTGCCCATACCGGAGGAGATAGAACACGTCGTACGACCGCACCGTCTCCGTCGTCCGGTCGTAGACGAGCGCCTGCACCGAGTCGCCGCGGTACCACTGGAGCGCTCTGAGAACCCGCCAGTCCATCTCGGATGTCGTCCGGTAAATGTCCTCACGACTCACTCGGGCGTCTGCGTCCGCGAGGAACTGCCGTTCGATCCTGGCTCTCCCACGGGAGGTGATCGCTTCCTGACGGTCTGGCGGGGCGTTGTCTCGTCGTTCGCTGAGATGCTCCAACGCCTCCGGCGCGGAGTACCGCCAGTCGAAGCTGTGTGGCTCCCGTGGAGACGGGTACGCGTCGTCGAGTACCGCATCGAGCGTCTCGCGAGTCACAGCGTCCGCCGTGGTGATCCGATCGTCGGTGGCAAGCGACTGTGCGACCGACCGCGGAACGTAACACCGCGCGGGCGACCGCCGTCGGCTCGTCCGGAGTCGACCGAGCCGTTGGAGGAAACTCCCGCGGTCGTGTGCGGCGAACAACAACCGGTCGATATCGAAGTCGATTCCGACCTCGACGGCGGAGTTGCTCACGAGCACGTCGAACTCACGGAGCTTCGACGCCTTCCGGTCGCTGTGGAACCCGTCGACCCGTTCGACCCGACAGTCGAGCTCCGCGTCGAGGAACTCCCAGACGCGCCTGACCTCGTGAACGCCGTCGAGGATCACCGCGACAGCCTCCCCAGCGTCGGCCGCGGGCGCACAGAACGAACGGAGATCGTCCGCGTCGTCCTCCAGCAACACGTCTGCCGTTCCGAACGTCGGCGCGGTCCGCACGTCGAGATCGACCGGCGGCATCACTGAACGCCACCCGTCGGCGGGACTGTCTGTGAACGCTCGACGGTCGGGCTGTGTGTCGACTCCGTCGCCCGACGACTCCGTCACGCGGTGGTACGGCGCCGCCATCCCGCGTTCGAACTGGCGTTCTTGGGCCGCGTCCGGAGTCGCACTCAGAAACGCGATCCGGTCGAGACGGCTCTGCCGGTCGGGACGCTCGTACAGTTCGTCGAGGAGATACCGGAGCGTGTTCTGTTCTTTCCGCCCCGCCCTGTGGAACTCGTCGACGACCGCGAAGGCGACGTTCGCGTACTCTCTGCTCGGGTTCCGGTACATGTCCCGGCACATCATGACGAAGATGTCGGGGTTCGTGAGCAGGATCACCTGGTCGCCCGTCCGACGTTCCGCCCGGTACCACTGCTCGATCACCTTGCCGTTCTCGGAGACACCGTACTCGGAGCGTCTCTTTGCGAGTTCCTCGGAGGTTAGCGTCAGGAGGCTCACCTCGTGATCGACCGCGTCGAGTTCCTCGGCGATCCCCGCCCGTTGGTCGACGACGAGTGCGTTCGTCGGGTAGATCGCGACCGTGTCGAGCCGTTCCGTCAGCGCGGGCGCGAGCCACGAGGCAGTCTTCCCGCCGCCGGTCGGACTGTCGTTCACGGCGACGAACCCCTCGTCGTCGCGAACGAGATCGGCCATGCGGTGTTGGTGTGCGTACGGCTCGTAGTCGAACGGGTACGGCTCGTCGTGCGTGCGGAGCGCGACACCCGTTAGCGAACACTCGACGCTGGGGCCGTCGGCGGTCACCGTCGCCTCCCGAGAAACACGAGTTCTCGCGGCAGTTCGACCGAGTCGGGGCCTCGGTCTGCGTCCTCCCGGTCGACACTGACGTACTCCCCCTCGTAGTCACCGGCCAACACCAACGGCGTGGGCTTCATCGACTTCGTCGCGACGTTGGCGACGGGCACCTCGGGGGTGTCGTCGACGCCGATCGGATGGCCGAGCCGGTACGGCCCCGAGTGGACCTCGGCGTTACGCACCGTCAGGCCGACCCGTGCTTTCCCGCGTTTCTTTCCGAGTCGGACGTAGCTTGGGAGTCGTTCGACGATCTCGGAGGCTGTCAGACCACGGGGAACAACGTACGACCGGAGCGTCGTTCCCTGCCCGAGCGATCGGCGACGACCGAACGACGGGAGATTCTGTTTCTCGTAGGGGTCGTCTTCGGCCGCGTAGTTGACCGTGACGTACTCGTTACGGGTGGCGTTGTACGTCGTCGTCACGTAGTTGGGGGTGGTCCCCGCGACCGGTGCGGCCGGCGAAACGTAGATGTCGTCGGCGACATCCGCGGTGTCTGTGATGTACGTCGGTTCGAACGTCGTGTCGACGTACCGGCCGGCCGCGAGTCCCAACGCGTAGTACAGCGCCGTGTTGAGGACGTACGGCTCCGTGTCCGTCAACCGCCCCACCTCGCGGGACGTGAACGTCACCTCGCCGCACACCTCGATGGTCGCCTCCAGTATCTCCATGGGCCTACTCTCCTGCCGCGTCGAGAAACGCGCGTGAGGACTCCCGCTGGTCGGCCAACGCCTCGCCGAACGCGTCGCTCGTCGCGGTGTCGATCACAGACGAGACGGTGTCGGGAGAGACCCGGTCGAGGGCGAGCCCGTCGGTCTCGATCCGTTGCTGGAAACTCTCTCGGACCAACTCACCGACCAGCTCTGGGTCGATGTTCTCCGCCCCGGTCACGTCACGGAGCGTCTCGTAGTCCGTCTCCTCGCTGTCTCGCAGTCCGACGATCGCGTCGCGGGTGAGTTCGAGGTTCGCCGGCCCCTCCTCACTGCCCGCGTACACGCCGAGGACGTGGTTCTTCGTCCGGCCGAGCCGGGAGGTCGCCGCACCGTACCGTTTGTTCTGTCGGGTGATCGCGAGCACGAACGCGAGTTCGGTCGGGGTCGCGTCCCTGAGCGTGACCACACACGGGAACAACGTTCCGGGCTCGAAGAAGTCCGGTTCGCGGATCGTCGCCTCGGCAGTCTTCGCGTAGTCGCCACCCGGTGCGTTCTGGAACTTCTCGTCGACGACCACCGTCGCGTCACGGAGCGTGTAGGCGGTGTCGTACACCACCCGCGAGGTGATCGAGACGGCGTCGCCGTCGTTGCTCGCGGCGCTCCCGTAGAGCACACACTCCGGGCAGTCCTGACACATCTCGTTGACCTGCATCGTACACTCGTCTTCGTCCTCGTCGAACAGGTCGAGGTCGCGCTGGAGCGCCTTCCCGAACCGCCTGTCACTCCCCGTCTGTTTCCGCATGAACATCAGCCCGGGTGAGTAGCCGTCGCGTTCGTCACCGTCACCGACGGCGACGTTCGCGAGGTCTGCGTCCTGCCCGTTGGTTGTGAACACCGCGTGACTCTGTAGCTCGCGGAGCACGAGCACGTTGACGTAGTTGTTCTGCGGCCGGAGGCTCATCTCGTCGGCTGCGACTGTTCCGCGTTCGAGTTCGGGGTAGGTGTCGTGGTCGATCATGGTGTGTGAATCTGTGTATCGTGTAGCTGTCAGTCGTCCGCGTCGTCGGTCTGGTCTTCACGTTGGAGTCGAAGTGTCGCCGCGTAGAACCCGTCCGCGAGGTTGTTCTCGCGACGCTTCAGCTGAGACGGGTTCCTGTCGAACATCCCGATGAACACCTCGTCGACGAACTGTTCCGCGTAGTGTTCGATCCGTTCCTGCAACCGGCCGCCGTGGTCGCTGTCTTCCTTGCCGAGACGGTACACCTGGTCGCTCCGTTCGGGGAGCTTGGCGATCCGACCGGCGACTGCGTCGATTGCGTCGCGTCGCGACGGCCTGCGTGGGCCGAACTCCTTGATCGCCTTCACGCTCTCGCGGAAGACCCGTTCGACTGCGTACGGCTTGTTATTCCGGTTGATCGGCCGGATCGCGTCGAACGCGCGCTCGGCCAGCGTCGAGATCGTGTCGTGTGTCTCTCGTGTCATGTGTCTGTGGTCGGTTCAGTGTCGGTCGTCGGTCCGTCGGGGTCACTCGACGAGCGAGTGGTTGGCGTCGTCCCACTCTCCTCGTCGAGCACCCGTGCTTCCTCGAGCAGAAACGCCGCGTCACTGCCGTCATCGGTCTGGGCGAGCCGTTTGAGCAGGTACGCCCCAGGCAACGGTTTGTTCCGCGTCGCCCGGAGGTACTTCGCGAACAGTGCGTCATCGCGGGTGTACCCGTAGCCGAGTCGGATCAGTGCCGCCGCCGCGTCCAGCCGGGAACGGAGCTCCGAGAGCCGAACCTCCGTCCCGTAGAACCCGTGTACCTGCGAGAAGCCGGCGCCGATCTGGGCGTACGACTGGAAGTCACGCCCACGAACGTCCGGAATCGGCGACTCCGAGACGGTGACGCGGAGCCCGGCGTACGACGCCAACGCGAGTGCGACGAACACGCCGAAGAACTGGAACTCCGTGTTGTTGTCCTTCGGCTTGAAGTAACCGAACGTCCGGGTACCGTACCCGGAGCCGGTGTCGAACCCCTGATCGAGCGTCTCGATCATCGACCGGCCGTACTCCGAGTCGACGAGACTCGCGATGTAGCTCCCGAGCGGGTCGTCTGTGGTGTCTCCGGGTCGTGCGTCTGCGTCGACACCGCCGTCGCCGACGGCGAGCACTGTCTCGGCCAGCCCACCTAGCTCCGTCCGAGCCTCTCCGCTGAAGTTGTTCACGAACCTGCTGTACCGTGCCCACGAGACCGGCGTGTAGAAGTAGTCGGGGACAAAGTGCAGCCACAGCCGACCACCCTCACGCCGTTCGGAGCCGGTCTCTCGCAGCGAGAGTTCGATCTGACAGGGGTAACAGGCCAACAGTTTGTCGGGTTTTCCGGCGTCGACTGCGATGTGGTTGGAGTAGCCCGCCTGGAGTGTCGTCAGCGACTTCGACGCCTTCATATCTCCCTTGGTTCCGGTCGTGCCGCGGTTACAGAGCACACACGTCTTCCCACGGTGGCTTCCGGGGTACTCCTCGAACGCGTCCGTCAGTGTGTTCTCCGGTTCCTCTCCCGATTCGACCGTCTGGCCGTCGACGACAACCGCGTCGCGAACGTACGCGGTCAGTTCCGACTTCAGTTCACTCGCCCGCTCGGTCTCGACGATTTCGGCCCAGTCGTCGGCGAGTTCTGTGAGCCCCGCGACGACGCGGTCGGCCAACTGTTCGTCGTCGGTGACCCCCTCGTTCAACAGCGCCTGCCCGACCCCGTAGCTGTAGTCCCACTTCCCGCCAGCCGTGAGCGAGAGTTCCTCGCCGGCCCGTTCGAGTCCCGCCCGAACTGCGTCGTCGACACCGAACACCTCGCAGGTCGCCGCGAGACTCGACTGGTCTGTGTCGGTCGCCGCGAGCACCGGATCGACGAACGACCGCTTGACCGTGTAGACGGCACGCGCCAACCCGACTGGCTCGCGGGTCCGTTCGATCTCGAACGGGAGATGTGTCTCCAACCCGGCCATCGACTCGGCCATACTGTCTGTGGGGTCGGAACTGGGGTCGGCGTCTCTCGCCCCGTAGAGGGTGACTGCTCGGAGGACTGTCTCTGGACCGGCGTAGAAGAACTCCTGATCGTTGATCCCGTAGAACCCGTGTGACCGGACTGTGAGGTTGTCCCGGAGTTCTCTGTGATCCTGGTACGCCGCGTGTGACCCCCGGACGTTCCGCTTCAGCGCTCCGAAGACGGCCGAGACGAACTCGTCGTCCAGCTCCAGGACGGGTTCGTCCTCCGAGACGAGGTAGACGACACCGTCCTGGTACAACAGGAGTCGGTGGTACGCCGGGCCGAGCGTCTCCGCGACGGCCGCGCTGAGCAGGTTCGTGAGCACGCCTTTCACGTCGTCGAGACGGTGTGAGCGGAGGGTGACACCGGTCGTGTTCGGGTACGCCGCGGTGATCGCGTCGGCGACACGGCCGGTGGCCGCCGCCTCCGGTGTCGCCTGTGACGCGAGTGCGTCGGCGAGCCTGATCAGCGGCCGGTAGTCGTTGAACCGGTGCGTCGACGTGGCGGGGTTGGCCGCCCAGCTGTCGTGGTGGTCGACCGCACAGGAGTGGAAGTCCGCGAGTTCGAGTGCGTCTGCCCACGACAACAGGTCGAACTCCTCGACGTACTGCTCCACCTCGCCGCGCGGGATGTCGAACCGCTCGGAGCTGTCGCTATCTCGCTCGCGGTCGAGTTTGTGGAGGTCGTGGATAGTGAACAACGCGACCGCGTCACGCACGCCGCTCTCGTCGTACGGCACGCCGCCGAACGACTCAATCAGTTGGTTCACCCGCGCGAGTGCGGCGACACCGTTGCGAACGTGGTTCACCAGCGACTGGTCGGTTTTCCCGAACTCGACGCTCTTTGCCGCCTCGAACCCCCAGCCGGCGTCGACGAGACGCGGAGCAATCTCGTCTTCGAACGCCTCCAGTACGCGCTCTTCAACGGTCCCGTCTCTCGACTCTCCGGTGGGCTCGTCTGAGGAGTCGTCACTGTGACTGTCGAGAAACACACCGATGTCGTCGCCGAGTACCCCGCCTGCCGCTTCGTCAGACGAGTCGTCGGGAGGGCTCTCTGGAGAGTCGCCGTCGCTGAAGTCGCTCAGTGTCGTTGAACTGTCGTCGGTCATTTGTTGATCGTCAGAGTGGCTCTGTCTCGTTCACTCGCAGTACGTCTACGTGTCCTTCGATCGTCGACCAGTGCGCGTCGTGGAGTCTGTGTCTCGTCCCCGGGTCGAACGGCTTCTCGGAGACGTAGACGAGTGGAAGCCCTCGACCGGTGTCGATCTCCCCTCTGTACTCTGTCCCCGTCTTCGGACGGCGGTCCACACGACAAGTGAGCACCTTCACCAGCTGAGACGAGTTCTCTGTGGCGGGTACTACAATAGTGCATGCTGCCATCGACAGGATCTGGTAGGCCGAGTGTAATATGTGTTTTTATAGATCTCACACATTTTCTGTCTGACAACGATTTCAAAACAGTAACAAAAATCTCTTTACCTGCTAGGAGAGAGGCAGAGGTGAGGTCACACCACGGGATTGAAACGGTACTCAATAGGTGCCGACACCCGTAGAAAACCCCACTCTGTGACCTCACTCTCATCACTCACTCACCTCCACAGTCACGTCGCCACACCCACGCGACACCGCAGAGCCGACGCCGGCGTACGGCGCGAACAACGCGAGCGCAGTGACGGCGTTTGCCACACTCTCACTCGCACCTTTGAACTCGTAGGCACACTCACCGGAGAACCCCTGTCGGAAGATCGGTCGCGAGCCGTCGTCGGTGTCGACACGGTTCACCAACACGCTGTGGGTTTGGAGCGTTCGGAGCGTCGGCTTCTCGATCACACTCCCCTTGACCGCGCTCCGAGACAGCTCTAGTTCGGGAACCGACGCGTCGGCAGGCAGCGACCGCGCCCACGCGCCCGCCAGCGAGAGGAACACACTCGCTCGGTGCGGGAACATGGTGGTCACCTCGCTCTCCTCGATGATACACGTCGGCGACCGGAAGGTGAACTCG
>JAHENP010000280.1 GCA_018609965.1 Haloferacaceae archaeon | reverse complement strand
TTTCGACTCCATCCCCTCGGCCTCGTTCTTGCTCGAAATTGCCATCTTGGCAATGCCGTCGGAGACGTACGCCGTCCGGTCGATCCCGGTCTCTTCGCCCAACGTCGTCCAGTTGTCGTTGACGCGATCCAACACGTCCGGTCCCACGTCGGACGTGTCTTTGATCACGACGACACAGCCGTTCATCGCCGGGTCACCGGCCGCCTCACGGAAGTGTGACTCTGCCTCGTCGAGTGCGCCCGACTCCATCGTCTCTGTCAAACTGTCGATCGTCCAGATTCCGACCCCCTGCTCCGTCTCGTAGGTGATCCCATCGGATAGCTGTGACTGCACATGCTAACCGACGAGAGGGTAGTACTTTGGACTATCGTGTACAGTACTCCCATCCTGTTTGTGGTTACAGCCCGTCCGGTAGAATTACTACAACAACCATTTCAACACGATTAGACCCGTGATCACTTAGATTGTTCATTTCGATAGACTCCATAGCTGTGTACTTACAGTGAAATACTACCTCGGTCAAGCTGCCACAGGTCAGTGTGTTAGTTGACGGTCGCTTGTTAGCTGGGACCGGACGCGACGTGCGTTTCTACGTCTGTGGGGACTGTTGGGACAGAAAACCTGTCTCCCCAGGGTGTGTCACAGAACACCGAGCAGCCGATACTCGCCGAGTTGAGTCGCTTCGCAGTTGTGTGGTCCGGCGAGAACGTCCGCCTTCCCCGATTTGAATTCGGTCTCTCCGCTCGCTCCGCTCGCGGGAGCGGGTGGCAAGCCTCTCACTCACTTCATTCGCTCGTCAAGAAATCCGCCCTCCCCGATTTGAACGGGGGGCAAGCCGATCTACAGTCGGCTGCTCTACCAGTCTGAGCTAAGGGCGGACACGACAACGTAACCGCCGAATCGGATTTAAGCGTTCTCATTCGACCGCCAGACGGCACGGTGGCACACACCACCACGGTCGGTGACATCGCTGTCGAGGGCGACACGAACACGGGAGTTATCGGGGTGGCCGCCACAGCCCACTACGTGTCTCGTCGCCGATTTCTCGCGGTCGGGGTCGCCGTCGGCGTGGCGGTGGGCGCGTGGGCGGCGACCGCGCCGGCGACGGCGCTCGCGCGGCTCGACACCCTCGCCGCGACGCCGCTCCGGTTGCTCGCCGCGCTCGCCGCGCTGGCGGTCGTCCGACCGTTTCTGGCGTGGCCGACGAGCCTGTTGAGCGTGGTCGCCGGCTACGGCTTCGGCCTGGTCGGGGTGGTGCCGGCCGCCGGACTGGTGACGCTCAGCGGCCTGCCGCCGTATCTCGTTGCCGACCGGGGGCGGGCAGGGTTGTTGGCCGGCGACGGCCGGCTCGCAGACGCGATGGCCCGCGTCAACACCGTCGGTGACCGGGCGTTGTCCGTCGCGGGGCCGACCCGGACGACCGCCGTCGCGCGACTCGCGCCGCTCCCGTCGGACGTGGTCTCTGCGGCCGCTGGGGCGGTCGGCGTCCCGGTCAGAGGGTATCTGTTGGGGACAGCCGTCGGCGAACTCCCGTGGGTCGTCGGCGCGGTCGCCGTCGGCGCGTCACTCGAACGGCTCGCCGCCGGCGGGGTCGCGGCGGCGTTCGATCCACGGCTGGTCGTCGCCGCTGCACTCGCCGGTGTCGCGTTGCTCGTCGGGCCACTGTACCGACAGTACACAGGCCGGTGAGGCAGACGCGCCCGTGGTGAGTGCGCGTTGTTTAGCTCTCGGCGCGGCTGTCGGGCGCGGAGGCGTCGACCGCCATGACGAGCGCGTCGGCGTCGTCGTAGAAGCCGGGGCGGCGGTCGATCACGTCGAATCCCAGTGAGTCGTACAGCGCCCGCGCCGGCTCGTTGTCCGGGTGGACGAGCAACGTTACCCCGCCGTCGGCGACGCGACAGACGTGCCGGAGGAGCCGTCGGGCGCGTCCCTCGCGCCGGAACGCGGGCGCGACGACCAACTCGGCGACGTGGCGATCGTCACCACCGACGTGGAGGACGTAACCGACTGGCCGGTCGACGACGGAGTGTGCGGCGTCGGTGGACCGATCCTCGGCGACAGAGACTGCGACCCCGCCGACGCGGAGCCCGTGTGCCAGCAGGTCGGGCGACGGCTCTCGGAGCGCACGCTGGAGGCCACGCAGTGCCGGTTCGTCTGACGGCCGCCCGACACGGATCGCGGGTGTCACGCCACGACGAGTGCCAGGGCGACGGCGGCGACGGCGCCCCCGAGTGTCGCTAGGAAGTTCACCGTCTCGTTGCCGACCAGTTCCCCCTCGATCACCGCGCCACAGAGGCTGTCGACGGTCATCCCGGCGACACCGGCGGCGGTCACGACCACGCCGCCGCCGACCGGGTCGCCGACCGGCATCGTCCCCGCGGCGATGACGGCGATAACTGCCGCGCCTGCGGCACCGGCGAGTTCACCCTGCCAGGTGACTGCGCCGTCCGTCCCCGGCGGAACGCGTTGGAGCGTCGTGACGAGCCGCGGGCCGTCGAACAGCCCGCCGATCTCCGAGGCGAGCGTGTCAGACATCGCCGCCGCCAACGACCCCGCGAACGCGAACGCGGTCAGCGTCGCCAGATCCACGCCGAAGAGTGACAGCGTCGAGAGGTCGACGACTAGTCTCCCGGCCGCGAGCGCAGACAGATCGAGTATCGTCTCCGTCACTGCGGCGTAGCCGACGACGGTGACGAGCGCGACTGCGGCGTTGCCCAACACGTTCTCCGGGCCGCGGGCGCCCTCGTTCTCCTGTGCGACGCCGCGTTCCGCCTTGAGTTCGTACCGGAACTTGCTCGCCAGCCCGCCGACGCCGAAAAAGCTGATCAACGCCGCGAGCCAGCCGAACCCGCCGAGGACGACGGTCACGAGACCGAGCAGGACACCGGTCAGCATCCCCGGCACGTCGGCGGTCTGGAGCGCGTACGACACCCCACCCAACAAGACGGTGGCGACCAACCCGGCGACGACGATCACCGGCGTGACAGTCGGCGTGATCACCGCCAACAGCCACAACAGGAACCCAGCCGGGAGCACCACCAATGCGTCGTCGTCGGCGAACAACGCAGACTGGAGGATGGCGGCGACCAACGCGCCAACGGCCGCGAGGAACGCGTAGGTGGGGAGCCTGTCGAGCCCCGCAGCAGCGGGGTCGACGGCGACGACGGCCGCCTGGACGACGGTGCCGCCGAGGAAGCCGGCGACGACAAACGCGGTCGCGGCGACGAACTCGTCGTTCGTCGACAGCCGGACGAACGCCCGTCCCAGCCGGCCGTACGCCAGCGTACAGACGGCGGCGGCAAACACCGGGCGTGGCATCGGCGCCTTCGGCACGGCCGTCAACACCGCCAACCCGGTCGCCGCCAGCGCGAACCCGGCCAACCCGTTGAGTCGACGCTCCTCGTAGTCGGCCGGCCGGGCGAACAACTCGAACAGCCAGCTGTCGTCGTCGTCGACGACGAACACGGCCAGCAGGGCGACGGCGGCGAACGGCGCGGCGGCCGCAGGCCCCAACGCCGGCGCGGCAAGCGCCAACGTCGCGACCACGGCGAACCCCCCGGCACGCCGGAGCTGCTGTCTCACGCCCCGCCGTTCCCCCGACGCACACTTGAAGCTCCCGACACGGAGCGTCTCCGCCACCGGACCGAACCCCTAAAGACGCAAGCAACCGACACACCGATAATGGCCACCACGCTCGGAACCGCGAGCGCGGCTCCCGGGGAGTTCGACACCGGCCGGCTGTCGGTCGGGGAGACTCGTGACGGCTCGCCCGTCCGCCTCCCGGTCGCGGTGCTCAACGGTGCCGACGACGGCGACACACTGTACGTCCAGGCGGTGAGTGACGGCGACGAACTGAACGGACTGGGTGTGCTCTGTCGACTCCTCCCGACGCTCGATCCTGCCGAGATCTCGGGGACGATCCTGATCGTTGCGGTCGTCAACTACCACGCGTTCCAGGTCGCACAACACCGCAACCCGGTCGACGACACGAAGATGAACCGGGCGTACCCCGGCGACGAGTCCGGCACCTCATCAGAGCGGATCGCCGCCGCAACCTTTGACGCCGCCGCCGACGCGGACCTCATCGTCGACCTCCACCAGGGGTCGACGAGTCGGATGATCGACGAGGTGCGGGTCCGGTGTGGACCCCGCCACCGACTCCACCGGGAGTGTCTCGAACTCGCGAAGGTGTTCGGGACGGGGTACGTCCTCGATCAAAAGGGGCCGGACGGCCAGCTCGCCCGCGCCGGCCCGGACGAAGGGGTCCCGACGATCGACCCCGAGCTGGGTGGGGCTGTCGGCTGGGACCACGACAGCATCGACCGTGGTGTCGTCGGGATGGAGCGTGTGCTCCGGTACTACGATTTCCTCTCTGGCGCCGTCGAGATGGACCGCCAGACCCGCGCGTCCGGCTTCGACCAGTACGGCTCGCCGGTGGGCGGGTTGATCCGGTTCGAACGCGATCTCGGTGACCGTGTCTCCCGTGGAGACGACCTGTTTGCGGTGACTGACCCGTTCGGCCGCGTCCGTCGCCGCATCACTGCCGACGACGACGGGATCTTCTGGCGGTCTCGGCGGCTCCCGCAGGTCGCGACCGGCGAGTACGTCTGTTCTGTGGGGACAGATATCGATTCCTTCTAGACGACCTTTTTCGCTCCTTGGGTGCGCGCGGAGCGCGCACCCAAGGAAAAAATGTCGATCAAAAAGCGCTCGCGGGCGGCAGAGCCGCCCGCTCGCGTCTGCTGTCGTGTGCTGTCCGCGCCGCATCCGCGCCGCACCGCAACTGCGCCACGCCGCACCGCACCCGCTCTGCCCCGCACCGCATCCACTCTGCTCCGCACCACGACCGCGCTCCGCACAGTCCTCACACCTCCCCAGCCTCCTCGTTCACTTCGTTCACTCGTCCACCGTCGGAGCACGCTCCGACGAGGTCTCGCTCACTCCGTTCACTCGTCCCTCGCGCGCTCCGCGCTGGCACGAGACCAGCGCGGCGCGCGCCTGTCGGTTGTGCGGACTGCGACCGTTTTGGTCGTGAGTGTGGAGAACTGCAACCGTTTCGGCTGTGACTGTGGAGAACTGGCGACTGTTTCGATTGTCGACGGGGCTATCGTTACTCCGAGGCGCGTTCGACCGCCGCCGTCGCCCGCTGCTGTGCGCGTTCTCGGACGGCCTGCTCGTCGAACGGCTCGACCTCGCGGTCCTGCATGACGACCTCGCCGTCGGCGACTGTGTGGCGCACGTCACTCCCGCGGGCGGCGTACACGAGCAGTGATCTCAGGTCGTGTTCGGGCGTGAGATGCGGGGCGTCGAGATCGACAACTGCTAGATCTGCGTTCGCGCCGGCTTCGACCCGGCCGGAGTCGAAGCCGAGTAGCTCTGCGCCGCCTGCTGTCGCCATCTCGACAACGGCGTCTGCGGGGACGGCGCCCGCGTCGCCGTCTGCGAGTTTCCCGACCATCGCGGCGTCGCGCATCTCGCCGAACAGATCCAGGTTGTCGTTCGATGCCGGGCCGTCCGTCCCGAGTCCGACCGTCACACCGGCCTCGCGCAGCTGTTGGACAGGTGCGATTCCCGAGGCCAACTTGGCGTTTGCGGCCGGGCAGTGGGCGACCCCAACGTCGCGGTCCGCGAGCAGCTCGACCTCGCTGTCGTCGACATGGACTGCGTGGGCGACGTAGCTGTCGCGCAGCAGTCCCAACTCGTCGGCGTACGCGATCGGTCGTTGGTCGTGGTCTGTGACGACTGGCTCCACCTCGCCGACCGTCTCGTTGGCGTGGAAGTGGAGCGGGCGTCCGGCCGCGGCGCTCCGCTCGGCCGCCTCGGCGAGGTACGGCTCCCCGACGGAGGTGAGTGAGTGTGGCATCACTGCCGTCCGAATCCGGCCGTCTGCCGCGCCGTCGAGTTTGCGGGCGACTCGTAGTGACTCGTCGACGTCCGCCTGTGCGCCCGCCTCGTCTTTGGTGACGGTGACAATCCCGAACCCGAGTCTGGCCCGCAGCCCGGACTGTGCGACTGCGTCCGCAACCGCCGCCGTCTCGAAGTACATGTCACTGACCGCGGTCACGCCCGACCGGATCAGTTCCACGAGCGCGAGTTCCGTCCCAGCGCGAACGTCTGCGGCCTCGAAGGTCGCCTCGACCGGCCCGACCTCCTCGGTCAGCCACGCCTGGAGCGGTTTTTCTGCCGCGTACCCCCGGAGCAGGCTCATCGCCATGTGACAGTGAGCGTTGACCAACCCCGGGATCACGAGACCGTCGTCGGCCGCGAGCGTCTCGTCGGCCTCGCCCGCGACCCCCTGTTCGACCGACAGGATCTCCCCCGCCTCGCGGTCCACGAGCACGTCCGCTCGGACGACGCCGTCCGGCCTCAACACACGCCCGCCGGTCACTGCGAGTGTCTCCATGCCGGCCGACAGCGGTGGCCGACGCCTCAATCCGTCGATGTGGCCGACGACGCTTGCACCGAACGGTGGGTTTTCACCACGAGCCGACGTAGTAACGATTCCTCTGCCGACACCCGCCGTACAGTATCACGATTTCGTGATGCGTAACGGGAACGGTACGCTTTAGTCTGTCCGAGACCTACAGCTAGTGATGGCAACGAGCGCATCGACCGTCGGACACGCGGAGGTCGCCGCGTTGAAGACGGTCGCGCTGAAGGGCGGGTTCGCCGAGCCGGTGAAAGTCTCCTGTGCCGCGCTGGCGGACCGTCTGGACGCGTCGAGTCAGACGGCCTCCCGCCGGCTCCAACGGCTGGAGGAGGCGGGGCTGGTGGAACGAGATGTCGTCAGCGACGGTCAGTGGGTGTCGGTCACGACCGACGGCAAACACCGACTTCGGGGTGAGTACGCCGACTACCGCCGGATCTTCGAGGGTGGTGTCGGGTTGGTGTTGGAGGGTGCGGTCACCAGCGGGATGGGGGAGGGTCGCCACTACATCTCGCTGCCGGGGTACATGGAGCAGTTCGTCGACCGACTGGAGTACGAGCCGTTCCACGGCACGCTCAACGTCGATCTGACGGACGAGAGCGTCCGTGCTCGGGCGGGGCTCACTTCCGTCGAGGGCGTCCCCATCGACGGCTGGGAGGGTGAGGAACGCACCTACGGCCCGGCGACCTGTTACCGTGCGAGCGTCGAGACCGACGACGGGGAGTCGTTCGACCCGTGTCACGTCATCGTCCCCGAGCGGACCCACCACGACGAACGACAGTTGGAGGTGATCGCCCCCGAGAAGCTCCGCACAGAGCTGTCGTTGGACGACGGGGACACGGTCACCGTCCGGATCGTCGAGGTCGGCGAGCCGTTCGTCGCCGGAGGGGAGCCGTGAGCCACCAGCGCGCCGGTGCCGACGCCGCGGTCGCGGCGTTCCGCGCCGGCGATCCGGTGTTGATCCACGACTTCGCGGATCGGGAGGGAGAGACCGACCTGGTGTACCCTGCCGGCGCCGTCACCGCCGCGGACGTGGCTCGGCTCCGGAACGACGCCGGCGGACTGGTGTGTGTCGCCGTGCCGGACGACGCCGCCAGCGCGTTCGGGCTGTCGTTCCTCGCCGACGAACTCGATCACCCGGCGGCCGACGGCGGCGATCTCTCGTACGACGACCGGTCGTCGTTCTCCCTGCCGGTCAACCACCGCGAGACGTTTACCGGGATCACCGACGAGGACCGCGCGCTCACGATCTCGGAGTTGGCCGCCGCCGCCGACGCCGCCCGCTCGGAGCGCGCGTACGATCAGACGGCGTTCGCGGAGTCGTTCCGCGCGCCCGGACACGTCCACGTGCTCCGTGGCGCACCCGACGGGCTCGCGGACCGCGCGGGCCACACGGAGCTGGGGCTCGCGCTCGCGGAGGCCGCGGGCGTCCAACCCGCGGTCGTCGTCTGTGAGATGCTCGACGACGA
>JAHENP010000279.1 GCA_018609965.1 Haloferacaceae archaeon | reverse complement strand
GTTCCCGGTCGAACACAACGAGGAACCGCTCGCCCGGCTCCGCACGGAGCTGAAGGCGACCCGCGACCGCCGCAGCGCACGACTCAAGGCGGATCTCGCCGAGGAGATCGCCGATCTCTGGCCGGCCGCCGAGCGGCTCGTGACGGACGCGTTGGAGTTGGACGTGGAGTTGGCGGTCGCGCAGTTCGCGGCCGACTTCGACTGTGTGCTCCCGTCGTTCGTCGGCAGCGCTGTCCCGGACGACCCGACGGAGACGGCCGCAGAGGCGATCGCCGGCGACGGTGGGACGCTCACCCGGTCGCCGGCGGACGCAGTCGACGCAGACGCGGGCGATACAGACACAGTTACACTCGACGCCGCCGACACGGCTGACCCGCTCACCGCCGAGCCGGCCGCGGTCGACGAGTCGGGGGTCGCAATCGAGGGCGGTCGGTCGCCGTTGCTCGACGAGCCGTTCGAGGCCGTCGAGCCGGTCGACTACGGGGTTGACGGTGTCACGATCCTCTCGGGGGTGAACTCCGGCGGAAAGACCTCGACGTTGGATCTGGTTGGGCTCGTCGCGACGCTCGGCCACATGGGACTCCCCGTCCCGGCCGAGGCGGCCACGCTCCGGCGCGTGTCGGGGCTCCACTACTACGCCAAGTCGCAGGGGACACTCGACGCCGGCGCGTTCGAGTCGACGCTCCGGGAGTTCGGGGCGTTGGCGACCGGCGCGGACGGCCGGCTCGTGTTGGTCGACGAACTGGAGTCGATCACGGAGCCGGGGGCGTCGGCGAAGATCATCGCGGGCATCCTCGAACGGCTCCACGACCAGGGGACGACCGCGGTGTTCGTCTCCCACATGGCCCGCGAGATCCGCGAGACGGCCGGCTTCGACGTGGCCGTCGACGGGATCGAGGCGCTCGGGCTGGAAGACGGGGAGTTGGTCGTCGACCGCTCACCGAAGAAGAACCACCTCGCGCGGTCGACGCCGGAGCTGATCGTCGAGAAGCTCTCGGACGCGTCCGACGGCGGGGAGGGCTCGTTTTACGCGTCGTTGTTGGAGAAGTTCTGAGACGGCGAGGCCCGGCGGTGTATCGCTGTCGTTCGGTGTGTACACGGGCGCATACGAACCCACAGGGGTATGCCAGCCGTCGGCTGTTGCAACAGTACGCGGTATTTATATAGTCTAAAAGTGAACAGTGTAGTGTGTTCGGGCAGTATCGAACCCCTCCGGTGCCGATCATGAAATACTACCTCTACGTCGCAACAGCTTGGGGTGGATTTCACATTCCCGTCGATGTTCTCATGTTCCGGTCTCGGGGGTTGAGCTTCGGTGAGATCGGGCTCGTGGTCGCTGCCGGAACCGTCGTGACACTCCTCGCGGAGATTCCGAGCGGCTACGCTGCCGACAGGCTCGGACGGCGCAACAGCCTCCTGTTGTCCGCGGGGCTGATGACAGCCGGCTCACTCGTCTTCGCTCTCGCGGGGACCTTCCCGGCGTTCGTTTTCGCGCAGGCGACGTTCGTCCTCGGAATCTCGTTTCGGTCCGGAACCTCGGGGGCGTGGCTGTACGACACGCTGTCGGAGATGGATCGTGAGGACGACTACGCACACGTCTCTGGTCGGGGACAGACTGCACTCCTGATTGTGATGAGCCTGACCTCCGTCGCCGGCGGCTACCTCGGTCAGATCGACTACGGGCTCGCGTACCTCGCGACCGCCGTGACGACAGCAGTCAGCTTCCTCGCCGTCCTGACGTTTCGTGAGCCGTCGCCGACGGACGACGACGAAGACGACAATCTCGATTTCGCGACGATCAGGTCGGTCCTCACCGAGGAGTTGACACAGCCGCGTCTCCGGGACGCGGTGATCGGGTTGGCACTGTTCTTCGGGGTCGCGACGACGACGAACGCCGTGTTGGTCCAACCGCTGAGTGTCGCTGCCGGCGTTCCGGAGGCACAGATCGGGTGGCTGTACGCGGTCTTCACCGGTCTCGGTGCGGGGATCAGCTACCTCACCGGGTGGGTCGAGGAACGCGTCGGAACGGAACGCACGCTGATCCTGGCCCCGTTCGTCGTCGCGGTCGCGTTGGGTGTCGGCGGTGTGGTGACGCTGGCTGTCGTGCCGGGGTTCGTCGTCATGCGTGGCCTCCAACGGCTGGTGAAGCCGTTGGCCGGGCAGTTGATCAACGACGAACTCTCTGCAGTCAGCCGTGCGACCGGGTTGAGTGTTGTCGCGTTGGTGTACTCGACTGTCGGCATTCCGCTCCGTGTTGCGGTCGGATGGGCGACCGACGCCTTCGCGTCCGGGACCGTTCTGTTCGGACTCGCCGGACTCCTGCTTGTCGCCGGCACGTATCTCGGTGTGCGGCTGTCGACGACGGGAACCGATCCACGACCGTCGGACTGACAGTCCCGTCCGACAGCCGTCTGCCGTCCGTCCCATCGACGAGCCGACACGCACACCTGGCCTGTAGGTTTCGACCGCGAGCGTCCCCGAACCCGTGGACTCCACTTCCACCCCGCTACCGCCGAACGATTAAGTGACGGGGCACGTAGACTCAGACAATGTCCGGGGACCCCGAGGAGGGGATGCTGGCGTGGGACGAGACGGTGTTCAGAGACGAACACGTCTTCGAGATCGACTACGTCCCGGAGACGTTCCGGCACCGCGAGAGCCAGCTGGAGTCGTTGAAGTACGCGCTCCGGCCGGCCGTCCGCGGCTCGCGCCCGCTCAACAGCGTCGTCCGTGGCCCACCCGGCACGGGGAAGACCACCGCGGTCCAGACGTTGTTCGGCGAACTCGGTGGCCAGACGGACGTGCGGACGGTGCGGGTGAACTGCCAGGTGGACTCGACCCGCTACGCCGTCTTCTCGCGCATCTTCGAGGGGGTGTTCGACTACGAACCTCCCTCCTCGGGCGTCTCGTTCAAGAAGCTGTTCGGCCAGGTCACCGACCGACTCGCCGAAGAGGAGGTGGTGTTGGTCGTCGCCTTAGACGACGTAAACTACCTGTTCTACGAGAACGAGGCGTCGGAAACGCTGTACTCCCTGCTGCGCGCCCACGAGGCGGACCAACGCGAGGGCGACCCCAAGATCGGCGTGATCTGTGTCTCCTCGGATCTCTCCTTGGGGGTGATCGACGAACTCGACAGCCGGGTGCAGTCCGTCTTCCGGCCCGAGGAGGTGTACTTCTCCACCTACGACGTCGACAGCGTGGCGGACATCCTCCGGGCGCGTGCCGACCGCGGGTTCCACGACGGCGTGCTCGACACGCCGGAACTGGACCGTGTCGCCGAGCTGACCGCGGAGTCGGGTGATCTCCGGGTCGGGATCGACCTGCTCCGCCGCGCGGGGCTGAACGCCGAGATGCGCGCGTCCCGCACCGTCTCCGTCGACGACATCGAGACGGCCTACGAGAAGTCGAAGTTCGTCCACCTCTCCCGGAGTCTCCGCGGGCTGTCCGACTCCGAGCGGGCGTTGGTGGCCGTGCTCGTCGACCGCAGCGGCGACCAGGCCGGCACCGTCTACGAGGCGTTCCACGATCAGACGGACCTGGGCTACACCCGTTACTCCGAGATTATCAAGAAGTTGGAGCAGTTAGACGTGATCGAGACCGAGTACGCCGACGTGGAGGGACGCGGCCGGTCACGCGAGATCGAACTGGCGTACGATCCCGAGGCGGTCGCCGAACGGTTACAGCGGGAGTGAGGGCAGACGCTCGGAGCGGCCGGTGGACAACGCCTCACCCAGTAGTGTTTTAATACGATGACGAGCAACCACTCGTCCGTGAGCAGTGATCGTCCAGCCGCCGAGACCACAGTGTCGGACGCAGAGACGGCAGTCCCGGCCAGCGTTCGCGAGGCACTCGGCATCGCAGACGGTGACCGACTCCGCTGGCAACTCGCGGACGATGGCACTGTCCGAGTCCGAGTCGTTCGCACGGAGACGGGAACGTTCGCCGACTTCGAGGGGTACGACGGCGACGAGCCGACGGACGTAGTGAGTGACCACGACGCGTGGGGGCTCGACGAGCCGTAGATGCCCCGCGCGCTCGTCGACACGACAGTGCTCTTCGCGGCGGCGTACCGTCGGGACGGGGCTCACGACGACGGTCTCGCAGTTCTCAGCGGCATCGACGACGGCTCGCTCCCAGAAGCAGTCGTCGTCGACTACGTCCTAGCAGAGACGTTGAACAGCCTCCTCACCCGATCGGGCCAGGATGCCGCCACCGAGTTCCTCGATCGTCTCGAACGGAACGAAAAGTTCCACACCGACACACTCGATTCCGAGACACGTCGGATCGGAAAGGCAGTGTTCAGACGACACGCCGAACTCTCGTTCGTCGACGCGATGATCGCCGCGTACACCACCACAGCAGGCCACGAATACCTCTACGCGTTCGACGACGACTTCAACGCGGTCGACGGCCTGACACGGCTTGCGACGCCGTCGAACCCGTACCGCCCCTCGTGACGACGCTCCTCGCAGCGACCTCGCCGCCACGCTACGTGCGTTCGAACCCCTCCTCCCACCGGAACCGGCCGTTCCGTTGGATTACCTCCCCGTCCACCACTAGCCGGGAGTCCTCGCTCATGTCCACGATCAGATCCGAGTGGGTCGCCGACTCGTTGCCACTCTCACCCTCGGGGAGACAGGCGTCGTACGCCCGGCCCAAGGCGAGATGGACCGTGTCGCCCATCTTCTCGTCGAAGAGGATGTTGTCGGTGACGCGGTCGATCCCGCGGTTCATCCCGATCCCCAACTCGCCCAGCCGGCGAGCGCCGTCGTCCGTCTCGACGACCTGCGCGATGGCGTCTTCACCCTGCGCTGCTGTGAAGTCAACTACCTCCCCATCCTCGAAGACGAGCGTGGCGTCCCGCACCTGTTGGTCGTAGATCGTCATCGGCACGTCGAAGGTGATCTCCCCGTCGGTGGCGTACGGCGCGGTGAACACCTCGCCGCTGGGGAGGTTGTGTGAGTCGTAGGCGACGCTGGCGGCGGAGTTGACCGCCGTCCGGCCGTCCACCCGCATCTGGATCGTCTGGTCGCCCGACTCAATTCGGACCTCGCTGGCGTCGTCCAACACCGTCTTCATCTGGGCCATCTCCGCGGCGAGTGACTCCCAGTCCCGAAGCACGGCGTCGTAGACGAACGCCTCGTAGGCGGCCAACGACATCCCGGCCTGTTGGGCCAGCGACCGGGTCGGGTGGACCGTCGACACCCAGTCGGTGTCCATCCGCGCCTCCCGAATCCCGGTGCGGCTCTGGCGGTGTGCCTGTCGGATCTCGCCGGACACGTCCGCCCGGGCGGCGGTGTTGCGGCCGCGGCCGAGTCGGAGGACGGTGTCGGCCGCCTCGTACAACGCCAACTCGAACTCGGGGTCGTCGTCGAAGTCGCCGTCGTGAGCGCGCAGGTAGGCGCGTTCGATCTCGTCGCTGTCGTAGACGGCGACGTAGTTGGCGCCTCGGTCGCCAAGCGCCTCACCCACCGCGACCGCGAGTTCGTGACTCCCCTCGCTGACGGCGACCACCACGTCGTCGCCCGCCTCAATCCGTGCGCTCCAGTCGACGAGCACCTCGGCGTGCTCGCGCACTCGTTCGTCCATACCACACTGTCCGGCACGGTCGGGATAGACCTCTCGGTCGCCCGACGAGTCTGTGGATCGTCCTCCGACGGACCTGGGTGTGTCCCCGTCCCGCCGTGGTGTGGGTTGTCCTCCAGGGTGAAATCTATCTGTCTCAGAAAAGACTATACTAGTACAGCAGAATCTTTTGTTCATGTCGACAGATCGGCAGTTGCCGCCGACGGTCGGAACGACCGAAGAGTACGGTGCCTCGCCGTTCGAGCAGTGGGCAGAGTGGGCTCGTGTGGACGATGTCGTGCGGATCACCGGTGAGGAAGGTGATCGGTATCTGGTCACACACCCCGAACTCGTCGAAGAGGTCGTGTTCGGTGACGGTCCGTTCGCGAAGACGGAAGGGATTCAACAACAGTTCGGTCGGGGTCTCGTGGCGGAACACGGCGAGCAGTGGCGGGCACAACGGGGTGCGATGCAGCCGGCGTTCATCCCCGACCGGATCGAGTCGTACGCGGAGACGATCGGAGAGATCGTCGCCGACACAGTCGACACGATCGACGACGGTGCGGTTTTGGACCTCCGGGAGCTGTTCGCCGAGTTCACGATGGAAGTGATGGTCGAGACGTTGTTCGGCGGCAGCGGGGACGACGAGGCGATCCGGACCGCGGTCGACCGCCTGAACGAGTGGTTCCTCCAACAGAACACCGGCGGTGAGACGCCGGAGTCGGTCGTCTCCGAGCGTGACCGTGCGATGAAGCGACTGGTCGGGATGATCGACGAGATGATCGCGGACCGCCGCGGCGGCGACGGCGACGACTTCCTGTCGATGCTGCTCTCGGTCGGCCCCGACAGCGACGCGAACTACACGGACGGCCGGATTCGCGAGGAGGTGATCGCGATGTTGTTCGCCGCCCACGAGACGACTGCGCTGACACTGACGTACACGCTGTACCTGTTGAGCGGTGCGCCCGAGGTCGCCGACCGGCTCCACGAGGAGACGCAGTCGGTTCTCGACGGCCGTCCGCCGGGGCCGGAACATCTCGACGAGTTGAGCTACACCGAGCGCGTGATCGACGAGGCGCTCCGGCTGTATCCGCCGTTGCACGCGCTGGCGAGACGGCCGACGGCGGAGGTCGAACTCGACGGGTACACCATCCCCGAAGACGGCGTGATGTATCTGTCACAGTACGTGATCCACCGCGACGAGCGGTGGTGGGACGAGCCGACTGCCTTCCGACCGGAGCGGTTCGCCGCCGTCGACGACCGCCCCCGGTTCGCTTTCTTCCCGTTCGGTGCGGGTCCGCGTCGGTGTCTCGGCGAGGACTTCGCGCGCACGGAGGCAAAACTCGCCGTCGCCGGGCTCACACAGCAGTTCTCCTTCGAACAGTTGACCGAGACGTTCCAGCTCCGGATCGGTGGCACGGCGCTTCCCGACCGTCCGTTGGAACTGCGCGCTCACGGTCGGGAGTGAGCGTCACTCGGCGACGCCGCGAACGTACGTCTGTTCGTGTTCCGGGAACACCTCGCGAACGGCCGCGGAACCGTACTCGTCGGCCAACAACGCGCGGAGTTCCCCCTCGTAGTCGGCCTTCGAGATCTGCTCGCTGGGGCCGGTTTCGACCTCTAACGTTTCGGCGACGAGTCGGTCGACGGCGCTCCGACCGAACCCGGCCAACGGGGAGAGGTAGTCGACGCCGTGACGGTCCTCCAACGACTGTGCGAACGCACGCGAGACGCTGGGGACGCGGTCGTCGCGGCGCGAGCCGTCGGCGACTGCGGTGACGTTCCGGCTCGCGACCGACTCCAAGGCGTGTTCGTGGACGCGTTGAATCCCGTTGCGGGGGTAGCCGTCGGCCCGCATCGTCTCGACGGCCTCGCTGGCGACACTCCCGTCGAGTTGGTGGGTGTCGAACGGGAACCCGAGCACTCCGGCCGCCCGGGCGGCGTGCTCCCAGTCGTCGGTCACGCCGAACGTCGCCGTCACCAGCTCCACGTCGTAGAACCGGTCCAACACGAGCGCCGCTAACGAGGAGTCCTTGCCGCCGCTGTAGAGGAGTGCGAGCTCCACGGCTCGTCTACCGACGCCGGACGTTGAACCCGGAGTCGTCGGGCTTCAGCTTCTTCAACAGGCGTTTCATCTGGTCTTCGTCGATCTTCCCATCGACCCGACCGGACTGTGCGACGGCGAGCGCCTGTTTTTTCGCCTGCTCGGCGAACTGGGGTTTGCTCATCTCGACGGCGTTGAGTCGTTGGCGGGCGCCGTCGGTGAGGTGTTGTTTCAGCATCGCCTCCTGTTGGGCCTCGGCCCGTTCCTGAGCGGCCTGTTGGGCCTCGGCGTCACCCTCCTCCTGCCCAGCCTGTTGTTTCAACTGCTCACGGCGCTTCTCCCGCAGTTCGTCGAGTCGTTCGTCGTCGTTCGGGTTCTGGCTCATGCGTCAGGATTCGGCGGTGGGACGCAAAACGATTTCGGAGGGGGTGTCGGGAGAGATTTACCCGGGGGCGCCCCACTCACAGTGTGATCGTGGTCGTCACGGACGACTTCGCGTTGTACCACGCCGCGGTCGGAGAGCTACGGGACCGCGCCGCGACGTTCACCACCGCCGAGCCGAGTGATCCGCTCCCCGAGCGGACGGAGGTGGTGGTGTCGGCCGCCGAGGACAAGGTCGCTTCGCCACCCGGCGTCGACCACGTCACCACCACCGCAGACGACGTGACCGCAGGTGTCGACGAGGCGCTTGGCATCCTCCGTGCCGACGACGG
>JAHENP010000278.1 GCA_018609965.1 Haloferacaceae archaeon | reverse complement strand
TCATCCGCGTACCGTAGTCGATACTGTCGCGCATCTCTTTGAGGTCTTCAAAGACGATACACGGCTTCTCAAACTGACGGCTCCACTCCACGATGTGACGGCTCACCTTGTGGAGTCTGTCGCGGACGAACCGTTCCTCACGTCCTTCCAACGTGTCGTGCATACTCGACTTCCCCGCGTTCTGCACGCGCTTCCGCATCGTGAAGTATCGGTGACGCTCGAACTTGATTTCGGGGAAGTCGATGACCAACGTATCTTCGACACCGTTCTCGGAGAGCGCGGTCAGGGCCACGTTGTCCTCGTTCACATCCACACCAACCACAGTCCGTGAGTCCTGCTTGTCGCGGACGGTCTGCTCGGTGTTGGTGACGTTGACGTGTAGTTCGGCGTTGTCGTTGCGGAACAGGGCTTCTGCCGTCCCAATATTCCACTCGTCGCTCGTGAGTGCAGTCTTGAGAATATCGAGGTGGGCGTCGTCGCCTTCGAGAACGCCCTTGACGTGTTTGTACGGCTTCGCGCTGATTCGGAACGCCACGTCGCCGTCGTCGGTGAGCGACAGGTTGTACCCTTCCTCGTAGTTCGCTCGGAGCGGGTACGCCCCGTCTTTGGTGTGACTCGGGAGTCCGAAGTCGTCGTACTCGTAGTAGTTCTCCATCGCGCCGAGTGCTTTGCCAACGACGCGCTGTGTCGTGTTCTTCACGAGGTCGGCGTCGTCGGCCACGCGGTCGGGGATGGCATCCCAGTCCACGCCTTCTTTGGCGAGACGGATGGTTTCGTTGTACGCCGACCGTGCTTCGAGACAGGCGTCGTACAGCAGGCTCTCGTTGTCACTCTGGATGTCGAGTTGGAAGTCCAGCGTCTTGACGAGAGCCTGTTCGGTGGTCATTCTTGATCGTTGGGTTGGACGTGACGGTAGTGGAGAAGGAGCGTGCGGAGTACGCTGTCGAAACTCGTGTGCCCCTCCTCGTCCTTGAGTTCGTCAAGATCGTCGTACACGGAATCGGATACCTTGAGTTGCTTCGTCACGTCTACTCTTTGTTTCTCCACGATTAAAAGTCTACTATTAGTAGTCTGTGAGTCACTTCAAAGAATACTTTTGATTGGTCGTTGTGTTGGTAGGTATGGATGAGAAGCGGTCGAACCACACGGTGTACAATGTCAACTACCACTTCGTGTGGTGTCGTCAATCGGAGATTGACTGCTTGCAAATCTTCGATTTGCAATGTCCGAAGTACCGCCACGCGATACTCGAACATATCGAGGATTCGTTGGAAGCGAGTTTCCGCGACGTGTGCGACGAGTGCGGCTACGAGATACTGTCGTCGTCGAAAATCTTCGATTTTCGTGATCACGAGAGACGGAGTCTCTCGAACGACTCCACATCTCTCCTGACCACGTACACCTGTTCCTGTCAGCCCATCCGAAACACGCGCCGAGCGAGATTGTGCGAACGGTCAAGAGCATTACGGCGCGGGAGATGTGGGAACAGCATGAACCGTTCTTGGAGGAGTTCCTGTGGGGTGGTGGGTTTTGGGAGAAGTCGTACTATGTGGGGACGGCAGGCAATGTTTCGACCGACACAATTGAGCAGTATATCGAGCGCACGGAACACGTTTAATCGGGCTTACGGCCTTCACCCTCGGGGTCAAGTCAAGGGAAATCGGAGATTTCCCGTATCCAGCAAATCTTCGATTTGCGAGACCCCGAGGCACTCGGCCTGCTCCGCCTGTAGAAGAGGAGGCTGTCGCCCGGCTCCAGTTCCGACAACGGCCGGGCCTTCACGCCGCGTTCGCCGCCGTAGGTGTACCGCTCCCGGCCGCGGTAGCCCGCGAACTCCGGATCGAAGTGGAGACGCCGGTCGACAAGCGCCGGATCGACACCGAACGGCACCGCGTCGAGCAGTCCCAACTCGCCGTAAGTCGGGACGGGGTCGTCCGTCGGCTCTCGCTCGGGGGTCGGGACGTAGACGAACGAGCCGTCCGGGAAGATCGGGCCACGAAACCCCGGGAGTGTCGTGTTGGCGGCGACGTTGATCGCGACCGTCTGCACGAGCCGATTCTGGGCGGGAGCGACGAATGTCTGTCGGCGGTCGGAGGCGACAACTGTCTGTCGGCGTGGAACGACCGCCCTACCCGGACAGCGACAGCCGGGTGACGAACTCCCGGTACCGTTTGCTCCACACCCCCAGTTCGTCGACCGTCCACTCGACGGTCGGCACGTCCCGAGCCCGCAAGGCGGCGACGGGGTCGGCGGTGGTCGTGCCGATGGCCGTCTCCGTGTCCGCCGGAAGGTCGCGAGCGAGGGTGACGTGTGGCGTGTAGTTGTCCCCTTCTAAGCCGGCGACGCCGCCGAACTCGTCGACGAGTCGGCGGTGGATCGCCTCCAGCCCGGGGCTGTCGACGGTGAGGTAGACAACCGGTGAACTGCCGGCTGGCGGCTCGTGGAAGGCGTCGATCCCGGTGATCCTCGCTTGGACCGGCCCCGCGTCGGCGAGTGCGTCCGCGACCTGCGCGCGGAGTCGGTGGTGTGAGCGTTCCTCCGCGAACCGTTTGAGCAGGAGCGTGTGGCGGTCCCGGATGTGGTCGAACGGGGCCAGTTCGGGTTCCAACTCCGCCGCGACCCGCCTGATGCTGTTGGGCACGACCACGTTCAGCCCGTAGGCGGCGTCAACCACCGCTGGGGTACTCCCGGAACACGTTCTCGACGAGCGGTTCGTCGTCGGCTGGTTCACCTGCCGACTGAGAGTCACCCTCGGCTCCGGCGTCGTCTCTCACGGACGTGGTCTGGGTCTCGGTCGCGGACACCCTCTCGGTCTCGTCGTCGGCTGCGGGGCTCACACTCCCGGTGTTGTACCCTGCCAGATCGAGCGTGACGTGGTCGAACCCGAGATCGGAGAGATGTTCACGCGCCGCGGCGGCAAACTCCGGGTTGAGCGCGCGGTCGAGTTCCGCCGTCCCGACCTCGATTCGGGCGAGCCCGTCGTGGTCACGGACGCGGAACTGGTCGAACCCCCAGGTGCGGAGCAGTCGCTCCGCCTTCTCGATCCGGGTGAGTCGTTCCTCCGTCACCTCCAGTCCGGTCGGGATGCGGGAGGAGAGACACGCCATCGACGGCTTATCCGCGACCGAGAGGTCGTAGGCGTCCGCGACGGCACGCACGTCGTCTTTGTCCAGCCCGTGATCCAACAACGGGGAGTACACCTCCAACTCTTCGACGGCACGGAGCCCCGGGCGGTGGCCGCCACCGGGGTCGGAGGCGTTCGTCCCGTCACACACCGTTCCGATCCCCAGGTCCTGAGCGACCTCGTACATCTTCGAGAGTCGCATCGTTCGGCAGTGGTAACACCGGTCCTCGCCGTTCTCGACGAACGCCGGGTCGTCCAACTCCGAGAAGGCGACCGTCTCGTGTCGAATCCCGATCTCCTCGGCGACGGCGCGAGCGTCGTCCAACTCGGCGGCCGGGAGCGTCTCACTCCGGGCCGTACAGGCGACCGCATCCTCACCCAGCGCGTCCGCAGCCAACGCCGCCACGACAGCAGAGTCGACACCACCCGAGAAGGCGACGACGACGCCGTCCCGAGCGGCCAACGACTCACGAGTCGCGTCGACCGCCGCCGCGAGTTCGTCGTCCATGCCCTCACGCCAGTGGCACGCGGGCAAAAAGGTCGCGTTCGCGGCCGTCGGGACGGCGAGGCGAACACGGGACAAGAGTCGAGACGACACGACAGACAGAGAGGTCAAGCCCACACGACAGAAGAGACACGAATCCCGGCGCGCGCCACGCTCTCCCTGTGGGAGCGTGCGCAGGGCGGGACCTTCGGTCCCGCCTGCAGTCGGGTGGGGCGAGAGCGAAGCTCTCGCTAACAGCCGCGCGGCATCGCCGCGCGGCGACGGCGAGGCCGCCCGACGACGCGCGAGGGTCTCGCGAACGCAGTGAGCGAGACCTCGTCGGAGCGTGCTCCGACGGTGGACGAGCGAGCGAAGCGAGCGAGGAGGCTGGGGAGGCCTGAGGCTGCGGCGCGGAGCGGTCGGCACCAGCGTCGTGGACCGCGGAGTGAGGGCCGCAGGCCCGAACGGAGCGGCCTTTTTCATCGAAGTTTTTGCGGTGAGCGGTGCGCGCCGTCGGCGCGCACCCGAACCGGAAAAAGTTCGGTCGCAAGGAGTTTCCCCCTGCCGACCAATCTCCGGGCATATGGCCAGTAACGGGGACGGCGACACGGCGCGTGGACAGCTCGCGCGGCGGATTGCCGGTGAGATCACGTTGTCGGAGGACCCGGGCGCGACGCTCCGGAAGTGGCGGACGGACTTCGGCGTCTCCCAGACCGAGTTGGCCGACCGGATGGACGTCTCCTCGTCGGTCGTCTCCGACTACGAGAGCGGGCGCCGCGCCTCCCCCGGGATCGGGCTCGTCTCCCGTGTCGTCGGCGCGTTGCTCGACATCGACGAGACGCGCGGCGGCGACCGGATCAGACAGTTCGCCCGTGTCGTCTCCGCGGGGTTCGAGTCGGAAATCGTCCGTGACATCCGGGAGTACCCCGCCGCACGCCCGACCGAACGGGTGTACGAGGCGATGGAGGCGACGGAGGTGGCCGCCGGCAGTCGGGACACGGTCAACGGCCACACCGTCATCGACAGCATCAAGGCGATCACCTCCCTGTCAAGCGAGGAGTTCTACCGGCTGTACGGCCAGTCGACCGACCGCGCGCTGGTGTTCACGGAGGTGACCCGCGGCCAGTCGCCGTTGGTGGCGTTACGGGTGGTGACACCGACCCCGAACGCGGTGATCCTCCACGGCGTCGACAACGAGGAACTGTGG
>JAHENP010000277.1 GCA_018609965.1 Haloferacaceae archaeon | reverse complement strand
TCGCCGTCGTCGGTGATAGTGAGATACTGTTGACTCTGGTAGGCCAACGAGACGGCGTCGGCGGTGGCGACGGCGACCAGCAGGTACAACGGCGCGAGCGTTGCGGGGTCGGCGGCCCCGTTCAACAGGGCCTCGACCGCGGCGTCTTCGACCCACAACACGCCCGTCGCGATCGCGAGGAGCATCCACGCCCCGCCGCGACGGTACCGCCGGAGGTAGAGGTGGCCGAGCCCGACGACGAGCAGGCCGAGCAGCCCGGCGGTCAACGGCCGGCGCAGCCGTGTGAAGTTCACGCCCCGAAGGTGCAGAGGTGTGGTCTTCAACCTTGTGACCCGGCTGTCGCGTGCGGAGCCTGGCGGACGGTCCCGAAGCGCTTACGACGCCGAGGCGACGACCTACTGGCGATGAGCGGCACCGCAGCCGACGACGGCGAGGAGCCCCCGGCCTTCAGACGCGTGTGTGAGGATCTCGTTGAGCAGATTCTCGACGGGGAGGTGGGTCGCGACGAGTTGGAGTCGGCGAAACTCGACGCCTGTTCGGAGCACTCCTCGCCGAAGGTGCCGAAGAACACGGACCTACTCGGCTACGCGCCGGAGGGACGCCGCGAGGAGCTCGCGGAAGTCGTCAGACGGAAACCCGTCCGGACGGCCTCGGGGGTGTCACCGGTGGCGATCATGACCTCGCCACACAACTGCCCACACGGGAAGTGTCTCTACTGTCCCGGCGGGCCGGCCTCGGAGTTCTCCAGTGCCCAGAGCTACACGGGTCACGAGCCCGCCGCCGCTCGCGGGAAACAGAACGACTACGACCCGTACGGCCAGGTGACGCTCCGACTGGAACAGCTCAGACACATCGGCCACCCGGTGGACAAAGCCGAGTTGATCCTGATGGGCGGGACGATGACCGCGCGGAGCCACGACTACCAGGAGTGGTTCGTCAAGCGCGCGCTCCAGGCGATGAACGAGTACGACACCGACTCGACGCCGAACCCCAGCGAGGCGGAGTCGTTCGCGCAGGCCCCCGACGAGTACGGGTTCGAGTATCTGGAGGACGTGAAGGCCCGCAACGAGACGAACGACGTGCGGTGTATCGGGATCACCTTCGAGACGAAGCCGGACTGGTGTGACCCCGAGCAGATCGACCGGATGCTGCGGCTCGGCGGGACGAAGGTGGAAGTCGGCGTCCAGACCACCTACGAGCGGATCAACCGCGAGATGCACCGCGGCCACGGGGTCGGCGCCTCACGGGACGCCAACCGACGGCTGCGCGACGCCGCGTTCAAAGTCGGTTTCCACACAATGCCGGGCCAGCCGGGGATGACGGAGGCGATGATCCGGGAGGACTTCCGGCAGTTGTTCGAGAACCCCGACTGGCGACCGGACTACCTGAAGATCTACCCCACCCTGGTCGTCCGCGGCACCAAGGTGTACGACCAGTGGCGCAACGACGAGTTCGAGCCGTTGGACAACGACCAGGCGGCCGACATCCTCGCGGACGTGATGAACGAGATTCCGAACTACTGCCGGCTCCAACGGGTGCAACGGGACATCCCCGCGGACTTCATCGACGCCGGCGTCTGGAAGTCGAACCTCCGGCAGCTCGCGGAGCAACGCGCCGACGAGAAGGGGTACACGTTGTCGGACATCCGTGCCCGCGAGGTGGGTCACAGCGACCAGACACCCGACCCCGAGGACGTGGCGCTGACCGTCACGGAGTACGAGGCCGGTGGCGGGATCGAGCAGTTCCTCGCGTTCGAGGACACCCGACAGGATCTGTTGGTCGGCTTCTGTCGGCTCCGATTCCCCTCGTACTCGCACGCGGCACCCGGCACCGACGGGACGGCGACGGACCCGGTTCGGCGGGAACTGCGCGACGCCGCGCTCGTTCGGGAACTCCACGTCTACGGCTCGCCGGCGACGTTCGGCGGGGACGACGGCGACTGGCAACACCAGGGGTACGGGCGACGGCTGTTGGAGGCCGCAGAGGAACGCGCCCGCGAGGCGGGCTTCGGGAAGCTGTCGGTCATCTCCGGGATCGGTGTCCGCGGCTACTACCGCGAGAAGCTGGGCTACTACCAAGACGGCCCGTACGTCAGCCGGTCGTTGTAGCAGTCAGGTCACGCAGCCGGGCGGCTCGCGTCTCCGTCTCGGGGTGTGTCTCGAACAGATGAGCGACCGAAGGATGCGTGATGACTCGACGGATGACCGTCTCTTCGAGCCGTGCCGTCCATACCGTCTCACTCGCCGACAACAGCAGATCGTCCGGCTCCGACCGTTCGCCTGTGTCGTCGACTCTCGTTCCGACGAGCGACACCTGATCCAACGCCGGCTCCAACAGCCGCGCGTCGATCTCTGGGCGGTCGGTGAGTTCGCGGTCAATTCGTTCGAGTGCGCTCGCGAGCGCGGCAGGGTCACCGGTCGCGCGGGCGGCCGCACGGTCGCTGACAAACTCGCGTGACCGGGAGAGTCGCCGGACAAGCAGCGCCATCGGTGTCCAACAGGTGAGCGTCACCGCGCCGGCGACGCCGGCAAAGAAACCTTCAATCATGAAGTCCGCGAGCCTGTTGGACTGACTCGCCCGTTGTCCGAGCCGCTCTGCAATGTGGTATGTGATTCCGCAGACGAGGGTGCCGGCCGAGACCGCGGAGACGACGGTCGCGTCGCGGTTGGCGACGTGTGCCAACTCGTGAGCGAGCACCGCAGTCAGTTCGTCGTCCGGCAGTCGGTCAAGGAGTCCGGTGGTGACGACGACTGTCGCCGGCAGACCCGGACGACTGAGCGTGTACGCTGTCGGTGTGGTGTTCTCCAACACACGGACTCGGGGTGTCGACACGTCGAACTGCATTGCCAGACGCTCAACCCGTCCGTCGAGCCGCTTATGCTCCGCGGCTGTCGGCTCCCGCCACCGGAGCATCCGGCGGGAGAGCCCGTGACCGAGCCACAACGACCCGACGACGACCGCACAGACGACGACCGCGACCGACACACCCCCGATAGGGTACGGCACCGGCACTTGCTCGTCGGGGAACGTGTTCACGAGCAACGGGATCAGGTGCGTGCCGATCACGACGAGGCCGATCAAGTACGCCCCGGTGAGGAGACAGACACCACACGCGGTCACGACGACTCGAAGCTGGTGTCGGAGCATTGCTTGTCGTATTATACTTGGAGTAGTAAAAAATGGTTGTGGAGTGGTCTCGTCGGCTTTGGGTACAATAGCGTCCGCGGCTACTACTGCGAGAAGCTGGGCTACTACCAGGACGGCCCGTACGTCAGTCGGTCGTTGTGAGCGGCGCTCGCCCCGGCCGGCGGCGTTGCGACAGGCTGAATATGTTCAAAATCGTGACACGAACATGATCAACGCTGGCGAGCCGGCTCCGGAGTTTGCTGCGTCGCTCGTGACGGCCGACGGGAAGTTGACGGAGACGCAGTTGTCCGACTGGTTCGACGAGGCACCGTTGGTCGTCGCCTTCTTTCCGGCGGCGTTCTCAGACACCTGTACGAGCGAGGTTGGGACGATCCAGTCGGATCTGGAGCGGTACGGCGGCGCTGGGGGCACGGTGTTGGGCATAAGCACCGACCTACCGTGGACACTCCGGGAGTTCGCGGCGACCGAGGGGTTGGGGTTCCCGTTGTTGGGTGACCACGACCGCGAGGGTGTCGAGGCGTTCGACGTGGTCGACGAGTTTCCCGAGTTGGGGCTATCGGCCGTCGCGCGCCGGTCGGTGTTCGTGATCGACGACGACCGGACGGTGACGTACGCGTGGGCAGCAGACAACGCCGACCAGGAACCCACGTACGACGACGTGATCGCGGCGACACGTGGGAGTCGGGTGTAGCCTCGACTCACGAGATCCGCACGGCCGACGGGTCGTCAGCCGCTGTCGGTGGTGTTGGTCGTCGCGTTGCCGCGTTGGATCGTCACGCTTTCGTTGTCGAACACGAGCAGTCGCTCGACCACCTCGCCGTCTTCGTTGCGTTTCTCGATCACGATGTCGGGTTCGCGTTCGGTGCCCGCGCCGTCGCCGGTCGCGTTGTCGAGTGCGTCCGTCTCCCCACGGACGATCTTGGTGATCTCGTCGGTCGTCTCCGCCTCCAACACGTCAGTCGAGTCGGCGTTCACGAACGCGACGTAGCTGATCCCGCTGGCGTCGTTGGGTACCACCCGCAGTTGCCAGTACAACGAGCCGTCGATCACGGTCGGGATCGGCTCGGTCGGATCGAACCGACTCCAGTCGGTCGTCCGGGCGGCCTGCCGGACGAAGTCGGCGGCCTTCCGCGGGCCGACGAGTGTACTCCCGTCACCCGTCCGGAACCGCTCGAACTTCCCCGTTCGCGGGTCGACGGTCCACACCTCACGCAGTCCCTGCGTCTCCCCGAACGGTTCTGCGGCGACGAAGTAGGTCAACCCTTCGTCCGTCCGGGTGAGGAACGGCTGTCGGTTCCCCTCACCCGGTAGCGGGGCGAGTTCGATCTCCTCGCGGTGGGCGCCGACAACGGGGAGGGTGTTGACGATCCCGTTGCGGTACCGCGTCGCCGCCACCTGTTGACGGGCCAACTCGAACGGGTAGAGCCGTTGGTTGCGCAACACCTCGTTGGCCTGCGCTTCCTCCGGCGAAAGATGTTGGATCTCCCCGTCGGCGTCGATCAACGCCACCCCACCCCAGCTCGGACGCGTGAACGGCACCGGGAGCCGGAAGCCGAACACCGGCTCTGTGTACGGCACCGCGATGTACTGCTGGCCGTCCTCGACGATCATGAACGGGTCGTGGTAGTCGACCAGATACGGCCCGGACTTGTGGAGCCGCCAGGTGTACGCGTCCGTCACGGCCATCCCGATCCCGGCGTCCATCTCACCCTCGACGACCCGGACCGACTTCCCCTGTTGTTCCATGTTCACCAACACCGTCCCGTTCTGTTTCTCCAGATACCGGTTCCGGGTGCCGTCCGGCGAGAGCGCGTAGCTCCAGTAGGTCGTGTTGTCGACGACAGTCACGTCACCGCCGGTGGCCTTGAACCGCGAGGTCTGCAGCGAGTTGCTGGCGTAGCGGTTCGCGACCGCCCGCGGGACGATCCGCGGGTGATCGGCGTTCGCCGTCGGCAGTTCCGCCCGCTCGCTCGCGTCGGCGACGGTGATCTGTCCCAGCGCTGCCGCGCCGTACGTCGAGCCGATCACGACCGCACCGAACAACGCCACCGTGCCGGCCGCGAACGCGAACGACCGCGCCGCCTGCCCGGGCACCCGACCGCGCACGACGACGAACACGACTCCCGCGACCACCGCCGCGATCACCAGCTCCGGTGTCGTGTACAGCCCCATCACGATCCCGTGGAGCCACGGTCGCAGGAAGAACGCGAGCCCCAGCCCGACGACTGCCAACACACCGAGCCCGAGCCAGCCGCCGGTGCTCCTGCCGTCGCCCGCGCCGCCACCCTCGTCGTCGTCGAACGGTGTCCCGTCGGGTGCAAACCGGAACCCGTCGTCGCTGTCGTCACTCATCGTCGACTCTCGGCGGCCGACGGTGAAGTAGCTTCACGTTCCGTCTCACTGCCCGAACAGGGGCGGGACCCGAACAGAGCGGCGCCGACGACACACACCACCCGAACACGGAAACCCGTGAGCGCCCTGTGTGTGTGCGTGCCGACAGTCAGCGACACGTACATCGAGAACCGCGAACGGGTCCAACCGGACGACGCCAACAACTACGGCTCCGCACACGGGGGGAACGTGGTGAAGTGGATGGACGAGGTGGGAGCGATGTCGGCAATGCGGCTCGCCGGCACGACCTGTGTCACCGCTCGGATCGACAGTCTGAGCTTCGAGCGACCGATTCCGCAGGGGGACACCTGTATCGTCGAGGCGTACGCGTACGCCACCGGCGAGACGAGTGTCCGGGTGCGACTCCGTGCGTTCCGGGAGGCACCCCGCACGGGCGAGCGTGAACAGACCACCGACTCCTACTTCGTATTCGTCGCCGTCGGCGACGACATGAAGCCGACCACGGTCCCCGAACTGACCGTCGAGGGGGAACGCTGCCGGGAACTGCGGGACGCCGCACTCGCCGGTGAGCGCGACGAGGAGTGAGTCGAACGCCTCGACGAGACGAGCCGCCGACCGAGAGACTCAAACCGCCGACCACCGTACGGCTGCGTATGCCAGATGCCAACGTCGGCGGGAAAGATCGACTCCTGCGTGCTGTGCTCGCGGTCGTCTCGACAGTCGTCGCAGTGCAGGCCCTGCGTGGTGGGCGCCGAAAACTCGGTGCCGTCGCCGGACTGGCGGCGCTTGGTGCGGGGTTCAACGCCGTCACCAGCTTCTGTGGACTGAACGCCCTGCTCGGGATCGACACGACTGACGACTGAGACCGTCTCAGAGCGACTCGGCTAGCCGCTCACTCGTCTCCAACCCATCCCGGAGCGCGGCGTGGAGCCGGGCCTCGCCGGGCACCCAGTCGCCGAGGTGGTAGACACCGGCGTCCTCGGCGGCCGTCAGCGGCTCCGTGTCGACGCCGTCCTCGGGGAGTGCGTACCGCCACCCCTGGTGGTCCGTCCAC
>JAHENP010000276.1 GCA_018609965.1 Haloferacaceae archaeon | reverse complement strand
GGTGGTGGCGAAACACGTAGCGGAGTGTCCGACGGCGGAGTGGGCGGCTCACCGGCTCGACGACACGGTCGAAGTCAAACAGGCGGGTGAGGTGGAGGACTTCGCGGCGTACGTCTCGGAGTACATCGCCGTCGACCCGAGTGAGGACCTTCTGGAACGGTCGGCAGAGTACATCCTGTGGGCGGCGACGCAGTGGGCGACCACCTCACAGAAGAACAGCAAGTCCGGGACGGCGACGGCGGCGGTGAACGTCGACAAATGCCGTCAGGAGTTCCGCGACCCGGAGGCGTCGCAGGCGACGGACCACGCTGGCGAGGTGGTGCGTGTCGACGGGGAGCGACGGTGTGCTCACTGCGGCGAGACGTTCGGCGTGAGCCAACAGGGGACGCTCACGGAGGCACGGCTCACGGCGACGGGTGAGACGGACGGTGACGCGCACGGCGACGCTGACGGCGACGAGAGCGGCGCAGAGAGCGACGTGCCGGCGTGGGCGGCGGTGCCGGGTGAACGGTGGGCAGACGCCCGAGAGTCGGCACTGGTCGGCACACCGACACGCGAGGCGGGCGAGGAACCGGAGTGGTCGGTACGGGAGGCGTCGGGGCGAACGCCGGCGACGTGGGAACCGGAGGCAGTCGTCGACGGTGAGGAGGAGACGCCCATCGGGACGCCGGGCGGAGTCGACTACGGGGAAATCGTCGTTGAGGGAGCGGAGTCGATCAACAGGAAGGTCGACCGGTTCCTCCGGCCGGAGTGGTTGCAGGGGGCACGGCCGTGGGAACGTCACCCGGTGAGTGAGGCGGCAGTTCGGTCAGGGGAGCTGCCGCCGCCGGAGCTGGTCCGGCGAGAGTACGCGGAGGAAGCCGACCCGTCGCGTGGGGTGACGCCGAAGGAGTGGCATGACGACTGGTACGAACGGCGGCACGGTGAGGCGGAGTCGTCGAACGCGGAGACGCGCGTCGACGTACCAACAGAACAGGTACGTCACCTCGCCGCCACCACAGACGAGTCGGCAGTTGGAATCCTGGGGCGGCTGTCGATCAACCCGGAGGCTCTGGAGAGAGTGGCGGAGATAGTGGCGGCGGTTCGGTGAGGCGGGGGTGGCGGTGTCTGCACGGGAGGCGAGAGAGCGACCCCTAACAGTGTACGTACGGGCACAGACAGACGACGACGACGCTGAGTGTCAGGACTCAGCGAGAATATCGGCAAGGCGCGACCGGCTCAACCCGACGCTGTCGGCGAGTTTCTGCTGGGTGAGGTCGTCGTTCGACTGGTACATCTGACGGAGAAGTTCGTCGCGCGTTTGTCGTTCGGCCGCCTCACGGGCTTCAGCGACGGATTCCTGAAGTTCCGACGCCGGGACGTAGCCCTCGCCGTCGTCGCCGTCGCCGCGAAGGCGGCGGCGTTTCTCGGCGGTGAGTTCGTCGTACGTCTGCTGAAGTGGGCCAGGAAGGTCGCCAGACCACCGGAGGGTCCCCCAGTCGTGTGTCACCTCGTGGTCGCCGAACGGGTTGTACTTCACCCGGAACATCTGGGCCTCGCCCAGCGACCGGACGAACACCCACACGTCGCACATGTTGCGAATGTCCTTGTCAACCTGGTTGACGCCGGGCGCGGTGAGAACGAGGTACTTCTGTTCGACACGGCCCATGCCGACAATCTTCCGCAGAGCCTCGTTCACGCCACTCATCGCCCGGCGGTTGGAGGCGTCCGCCTGACCCTCGTCGAGGACAAGCCCGGAGCCGGCGGGTTGGTCGGTGTAGGCGGCAGTGAGTTCCTCGGCGGAGATGGTCGCCTTCTCGGGAGTGACGCCGGCGTCGGTACGGTCGAACGCGGAGGCGAGGCGGAGGGCGAGGGTGGTCTTCCCGCTTCCGCGTTCAAGGTTCCAGTCGGCGACGAACACGGTCAGATCACGGTTCTGTGCGACCCGCTTCCGGTAGAGCTTCCCGAGCGGGTTGGTGTCGTCGAAGGCGGGAGTGGCGTCGGCGTGATCACGGCCGGCGGCGTCGTCAGAAGTAGCCACACTACACCTCCCACTCGTCGGCGGAGCCTTCCAGGTCGACCCCGAGGCCCGCCTCACGAGCGAACTTGTTCAGAACCCGGAACGCCTCCATCGACTCTGTCTCACTGACGATGGCGTAGTCGCCGTGAGTGTCGTCTTCGGCGCGAACCTCCGCCACCTCTTTCGGGAGCCGGCCACGGGTTCGGAGGAAGTCGTCAAGAGTGTCCCACGGGAACCCGTCAGGAAACTCGTGCGACCAGCCGACTTCCTCCATCAGCGGGCAGAGTTCGGAGCCGTAGAAGGCGACGCGCGAGGCGAGTTGCTGACGGCAGGTGTGGAGTTCGGCGTGGCCGTCGTCGCTGACGTAGATGAGTTCGCGGTGAGCCTTCCGAACGTCGGCACGCGCCTGGTGAATCGCCTTCAGACGACGGCTCTGGTTATACTCGTCAGAGTCGGCGACGATGAACGTGTCGCCGTCGTCGGCGTCGTGCTCGTCAGTGGGAACGTCGACATCGACCGTCACGTCACTCGCGTCGCCGCCGTCGCCACCGTCGATCATCGGGCCACCCCGTAGTTGTAGGCGAGGACAGCCACCTCGGCGACGATGATCACGACGGCGGCGAGGAGGGCGAGGGGGCCACCGATGCCGCCGGTGAAGTAGGCGACGATGAACGCGACGCCGGCGAGGTTGACGCCGTTCTGGACCGTGTCGCCCCAGTTCTGGCGCGTTTGTGTCTGTTCCAATTTGTCGACACGTTCGACGACAGTGCCACCGAGTTCGTCGACACGCTCGTCGACGGCGGCATCGAGTTCGTCGATACGCTCGGTCACCTCGCCGCCGTCCGTCGTTGGCTGGAGGTACTGATCACGGACGGCACGCCGCAGGGCCTCGGCCTGCGACACGTCGTTTTCGTCGGCGTACCGTTCGATGGCGTCGCTCATGTCCTGGGTGAGCCGGACGGAGAACGTCTCTTTCTCGGGCACACCGACGTGTTACATATGTGCTCGGTTAACCGTTGGGGGTTTCGTAGGGTTCATACGCTTCCCCCGTCGACGGGTGTGGTAAGAACACAGGCGACGCTCACGGATGAACCGACGCCCCGGAGGAAGGCCGGGGCACGACCGGAGCCGGCCGTGCCATCGGCCGACCCCGGAGGAACCTGATTGGAGCCCAGGTTTCCGTGCCTCCCCCTTCCTCGCCCGGCGGCTTAGCTGTTGTGCAACGGCCGGCCGGTCGACAGTCAATTTCGACGAACAGACGCTTCTGGCGACGGTCAACTGCGAAAGCCCGCCCGGCGGCGGAGCCGCCCGGCAGGTACGTGGAGGTGGGCGGGGCCAGCCGAGCGACGGTAGGAGCGAGGGCTGGCGTTGGTGGGTACGGGAGGATGGTATGCGGTCGGCTCGACCGGAGCCGACCGGAGCCGTGGGCGGTTCGTCGCACACCGGAGGTGCGGGTCGGTGAGTGCCCCAGTTACTCCACCGGAGCGGCCTCGGCCGTCCAACGGGAGTAACCCCGCGCACGCCGGTAGAGAGTCTAACACGCCGAATCTCGATTCGGGGAACGACCGCCAGGTGCCGGAGGTGGAGACGCGCCTGTCGGAGCTGTGGAACGAGTTCCCGAAGCGAATGCGAACGCCGATTTCGGTTCAACACGGGCGGCGGCTCCGCGAGGAGGCGTTGGCGGAGCCGGAGGAAGCGAAACGGGAAATCGAGGTGGGTGATCACGAGACGCGAACGGTGTACGAGACGGTGAGCCGGGAGGCGCGTCCGGTGGGCGAGGTGGTGGCGTCGTTCCTCGACTGGTACGAGGACTACCGTGAGAAACGGCTCCGCCTCGGTCGGGGCGACGGTATCCGCGAGGAACGCGAGACGTTCACCGTCGACTTAGAGAACAGCTTCCAGCCGGGGTACCAGAAACAGACGTACGCCCAGCTACAGGGCCTCCAACGGCAAACCACGGGTGGTGAGTACCCGGACGGTTCCGAGGCGACGGGGGAGTTCGAGACGCCGGTCACGGTGCTGTTGGGGTTGACGGCGTCGGGAGCGACGGACGGCGGGGAACCACGGCCGCCGGCCGATCACGACCGGGAGGTGCGGGAGGCGTGGACCGGGTCGTCGTCGTCGGTGAAGCGAACGCTCCGGTACGTGCTGGAGGACAAACTGGGCCTCGACAGCGACAACTACGCCTGGTGGTACCAGACGGAGCCGCATCCAGGCGACGGGGCGAACGCGGGCTACAGTCACGCCCACCCGGTGGTAGTGATCGACGGGGCGGCGGCGGAGCCGCCGGCCGCCTCGATCACGGCGGAGACGTTCCGGCCGGTGGTGGCGAAACACGTAGCGGAGTGTCCGACGGCGGAGTGGGCGGCTCACCGGCTCGACGACACGGTCGAAGTCAAACAGGCGGGTGAGGTGGAGGACTTCGCGGCGTACGTCTCGGAGTACATCGCCGTCGACCCGAG
>JAHENP010000275.1 GCA_018609965.1 Haloferacaceae archaeon | reverse complement strand
CGTCACGGTGTGTGGGCCAACATCGGGCATCGTCGCCTCGCTCGGCTCGTCGGCGTCCGTCTCGGGGTCGTCTGCGACCGCCTGCCGGACGTTGTCGACGGTCGCCTCTGCGGGCGCGTGACCACACGACCGCATCGCGCCGACCTCCCCGTCGGCGGTGCGGTACAACGCGAACACGTCACCGCCGAGCCCCGTCGAGGTGGGTTCGACGACGTTCAACGCCGCGGCGGTGGCGACGGCCGCGTCGAAGGCGTTGCCGCCGTCTTCCATCGTCGACAGGCCGGCCTGAGCCGCCAACGGCTGGCTCGTGGCGACGACACCTCGTTGGCCGTAGACGGTTGACCGGCGCGACTCGAATCTGTCCGGGTCTGGCTCCATACCTCTCGGTGGCGGGTCGGCGGCAAAAGGGCACGGCAGGCGGCCGCGTGTTCCGGGTTCCGGGGGTCGTCGTGGCTCAACAGATCGAGCAGAACAGCCACGCCGGAATGTGTACGATCTGGTTGTCGGTCTGCAGGACGCCGGCGTTGTTGACTGCCAGACCGAACGCGGCGTTTTGCAGGAGAATCTCTCCCGGTTAGAGGAAACGATTGCTGGTTGTGCGAAAGTCTGAAGATGCGTCTGGTGATTTTGGACGAGAATAGCAAGACGCGTCTGGCAACTTTGCCGTCTGGCGACCGCCAGCGTCACAACACTCTTTGCAACTCGCAGACGATTTGCGATTGATGTCGAAGACAGCAGACGACCGCGCGACGCCGTTGGGCGACACGTTGTCGGTAGCGCGGCTCGTCCGCCAGCCACGGCTCGCCCGAGTGTACACCCACCTCCACGATGCTGGGCCGGTGACCGTCGCGGAGACGACCGCGGCGTTGGAACTGCCGGAGCGGACCGTCTACGACGACGTGGAGACACTCCGTGAGGCGGGTTTCGCGAGCGGTAACGGCAGCCGTCCAGAGCGGTACGAGGCCGAGCCGATCGACCTCGTGGTCGGCAGTCACGACGAGCAACAGACAGTCGACGCGACGCTCGTCGCGGCCGTCGCCCGCTCGGCGACCGACGACGACCTTGCGACGTTCCGGGAGCGCCACGGGGTCGACGGGCTGGCGACCGCGCTGGATCACACCCGCGAGTACGTCGCCGGCGAGACGAATCACCGCCTCGTCGCGCGTGCGATGGACGTGTCCCCGCTGGAGGCGTCGATCGTGTTGCAGGCGTTGCGACCGCTCGTCGAATCTGGCGGGTGAGAAACGACCTCGGAGACGAACCCCGCGAACAACCGGTGTGAGACTGTTACCGCCTACTCCGCGTACGGCCACCGCCCACCCTGCTTCAGCTCCTGCACATACCCCTCGTCGATCCGGTCGCGGATCGCGGCCCGCGACTGTGACTCGGGCTCGACGACGCCGTTCGCCAGCCGGACGACGGCTTCCGCAACCTGCACCGCCACCGCCCGGAGATCACGCGAGTCGAGCTTGTCGAGCGTGTCGGCGTGGGTGTGGCCCCAGCCCCGGCCGGAGGACTCCGACTGGGTCGCCACCATCGCCGCGGGCACGCCCTCTTGGACGAACGCCCACTGGTCGCCGTGGGGTGAGATCGTGTCGTCCGTCGACAGTGAGGCGTCGAGATCGTCCGTCACCGACTCGAACAGGTCTGTGAGCGCGTCGAAGCCGTTGGAACCGACCCAGAGGTTCCGCGACGAACAGGCCCCGTCGAGATTGACGACGGCGCGGATCGTGTCGAGATCGTGGCTGTCGACCGCGTGGTACGCGCCCCACAGCCCGACCTCCTCGGCGCCGAAGGTGATCAGTCGCACGCGCGTGTCGAGATCCACGGCGTCGCGAGCGAGCAACCGGCCCACCTCGGCGACGAGCGCGGAGCCGGCCCCGTTGTCGTTCGCGCCGTCGGCGATGTCGTGGGCGTCGACGTGTGCGGTGAGGAAGACGGTCTCCTCCGTCTCGGGGCCGACATCCGCGACGACGTTGCGCGAGTCTGTCGGCTCCGACCGACAGTCGACGTCGACAGTCACCTCGCTCCTGCGGTCGGCGTACCGCGCCAGCCGCGCACCGACCTCGCTGGAGACGCCCACCGCCGGAATCGGGCCGGGGCGTTCGTGGTAGCCCACCTCGCCGGTCGGCGGCACCGCGCCGTCGACGTGGTTGCGGAAGACGAACGCCGCCGCGCCCGCCTCGACCGCGGAGACGTACTTCTCCATCCGGTGAATCCAGCGATCGGCGGCCTCGGGCGTCCGCGAGGAGGCGAGCACGATCGCGCCCGACAGGTCCTCGGCGGCGTCGAAGTCGTCGTAGCCGCCCGGCCCGACGTCGACGATCCGACCCGTGGCCTCGCCCGCGGGCGACCCCGGAAGCGTGAGCACGTCCTGTTGGCCCGTGTGCGCCCGTTCGTGGGGGGAGTGGACCGTGAGCGACGACTCGCCGCGCCACCACCCCGGAATCTCGAACGACTCGATCCGCGGGTCACGGGCACCCGCGCGCTCGAAGGCGTCGCGGACCACCTCCGCACCGCGGCGCTCACCCGCCTGCCCGGCCATCCGGTCGCCCACGTCGACGAGCCGTGTCAGTGTCTCCCACCCGAACGAACTGGTGTACGCGTCCCCGATCACCGACTCGGGGAGCGCTGGCTCAGTCTCGAACACGCGTGTGACCTACATCGGCCGACTGAAGAGTGGTTGGCTGCCGGCGACCCCGGCCGGCTCGGGGTATTAAAATACCGGCATGTGAGAAGTCAACACACCTGCAATCGCCCGCCGCGAGCCGATCTCTCGCCGCTTGACGCAAGGTTTATATAGAACCGAAACCACATTTCGAACTGAACATGTCATCCGAAGGCGCGCAGCGACGCCGTGGCGGAGCACAGCCGTTGTTCATCATGTCGGAGGACGCCGAGCGGACCTCCGGCGAGGACGCACAGTCGGCCAACATCGAGGCTGGCAAGGCGGTCGCCGAGTCCGTTCGGACGACACTCGGTCCACGCGGGATGGACAAGATGCTCGTCTCGGACTCCGGTGATGTCGTCATCACGAACGACGGCGCGACGATCCTCGACGAGATGGATATCGACCACCCGGCCGCCGAGATGTTGGTTGAGGTCGCCGAGTCGCAGGCGGACGATGTCGGTGACGGCACCACGACCGCCGTCACACTCGCCGGCGAGCTGCTGTCGGAGTTCGAGCGACTGCTCGAAGACGAGATCCACCCGACGACGGTCGTACAGGGGTACAAGAAGGCCGAGCGAGCGGCGTTGGAAGCGGTCGACGAGGCGGTCGTCGACGGCGAGATCGACGAGGAGACGCTCACCGAGATCGTCACGACCGCGATGACCGGCAAGGGCACCGGCGGCGTGACGCCGGAGTCGTTGGCCGGTGACATCGTCACCGCCGTCCGGCGCGTCGAGACGGACGCGGGCGTCGACCGTGACGCCATCTCGATCACGACCCAACCCGGCAGCTCCGCCGGCGCGACGGAGCTTGTCGAGGGTGTGATCGCCGAAGAGTCGCCGGCACGCGAGGGTGCGCCGTCGGATCTGTCGGACGCCTCCGTCGGTGTGCTCGACGCCGATCTCGATCAGGCGGAGCCGGACGTGGACGCCGAGTGGCAGGTGTCCTCCCGGGACCAGTTGGACGAGGCGTTGGCTGCCGAACGTGAACGGCTCGAAGCGTTCACCCAGACCGTACTGGATCTGGATATCGACGCCCTGTTCGTCACGGGCGACGTGAACGACCAGGTGTCGGCGGCGCTGACCCAGGACGGCGTGTTGGTGTTCGACTCCGTCGACTCCGACACCGCGAGTTCGGTCGCGAAGGCGACCGGCGCCGCACAGATCGGTGATCTCGACGACTTCGAGGCCGACGACTTCGGGAGCGCCGAGTCTGTCCGCGTCGAGACGTTCGACGACGACTTGGTGTTCGTCGAGGGTGGCGGCGACACGGAGACAGTGACCCTGTTCGTCCGCGGCGGGACGGGCCACGTCACCGACGAACTGGAGCGTGCGATCCGTGACGGCGTCGACGCCGCCACGGAGGCCGCAGACACGGGCGAAGTCGTCCCCGGTGCGGGTGCGACCGAGCTGCACGTCGCCGCCGCGCTCCGCGAGGAGGCTGCCTCCGTCGAGGGGCGCGAACAACTGGCCGTCGAGGCGTTCGCAGACGCACTCGACGTGGTCCCGCGCACGCTGGCACAAAACGCCGGTCAGGACCCGATCGACGCGCTGGTCGACCTGCGGGCCGCCAACGAGGACGGCCGCGCTGGTCTCGTCCAGAACGGTGAGGAGACGGCCATCGTCGACCCGGTCGGCGAGGGTGTCGTCGATCCGGCGTCGGTGAAGCAGGAGGCGATCCAGTCGGCGACGGAGTCCGCGACGATGCTCGCACGCATCGACGACGTGATCTCCGCCGAGTAGACGAGACCGCCGGCCATTCTCCTTCGAGCGGAGGGGGCCTACGGTTCACGTCGGGGGCGGGCTCCCCAGCAGATATCCTGATTTACCGTCGGGAGCTTCGTCGTTCGCGAGGAGGCGGACGCCGACTGAGCCCCGCATACGGACTGTCGGCAACGCAATCGGTACGGTTTTATTTGGAAAATTACAACCGTAAACGATGAGCGATTGGGCACGGCTCAAACTCGTCGGTATCTCGTTTGCAGGGGTAGTGTACGTCGCTCCGTTGTTCGCCGCGACGGCACGAATCGGGGACGTGGCGGCGCTACTCCGTGGCCTCGGCGCTGTTGCGGCTGGACTCGGACTGCTGAGCGGAACCGCTCTTCGTCGCCTCGGCTACGTCGGTCATGTCGGCGACGGAACTGCCGCTGTCAGCGGCGGACTGGTGACCGTAGCGGTGTTTGCCGGGAGTTCCGTAGCAATGGTCTCGTTCGGTAGTCTGTGTGTCGTGTACGGACTCGCTAACGCGTCACTGGTGGTCCTGCCACGCCCGTCTCCTCGAGTCGCCGCCGCTGCGGCCGTACTCGGCGGCGGAATGCTCGTCGCTACAGTCGGCGGTGTCTCACACCCGTTGCAGGTCCCGGGCGGAGTCGTCGGTGTGGCATTGTTCGTCGGTGTCCTACGGCCGGAGCGT
>JAHENP010000274.1 GCA_018609965.1 Haloferacaceae archaeon | reverse complement strand
GGTCCACATCCTGTTGGCCATCGCCTCGATCCCGTTGGTGTACTACGTGGTGTTGTTGGCGGCGACCCGCCCCGTCGAGGAGATCTTCGACTCCAGCCACCGGCGTGTGGGGCGCGTGGCGGCGTCGCTGTGGCTCGTGTCGTTTGTCCTCGGCAACGTCGTCTACGCGATGTTGTATGTCGTCTACTGACGCCGACTCACAGACAGCCGCCGTGGCCGCTCGTCACTCCGCAACCCACGCGGCCAGCGCGCCCAACGTGATCAACACGAACGCGGTCAACGCGAGATTCGGGATCGACAGCCCGACGAACTGGTACTGGACGGACGAACAGCCGCCGTCGACCCCGCAGGAGCCACCCGACGGGGTCGCCTGGATGTACGAGTGGTAGGCGGCGATCACACCACCCGTCACGGACAACGGGAGCACACTCCGCACGACCGCCGCACGATTTTCCCAGGCGGCGACACCCAGAACGACCACCAACGGGTACGCGAAGATCCGTTGGGCCCAACACAGCTCACACGGCACCAGCATCAGTATCTCACTGAAGTAGAGACTCCCGGCGGTGGCCGTGGCGGCGACGATCCACGCGGCCGTCAGGAACGCCCGGCTCCCGACCCGCCCAAACAACCCGGTCGCGCTCGCGTGTCGTGTACTCACGAGAGTTTGTCTCGGGCTACGCCGATAAAGTTCTGTCGACACCCGGTGTAGTGATCTGCGCGTCGCCCACGTCTCACTCCCCGTCGGCGTGGCTCAGCGCCGTCGTGTACGCCTCCTGGAGTTCGGTGAACGCCTCGCGGTCCCCGCCCTGGTCCGGGTGGACCTGTTTGACCCGTTCGCGGTAGGCAGACTCCACGCGGTCGCTGTCGGCGGTCGTCGGCAGATCGAGCGCGTCGAACGCCTCCCTCACAGGGTCGGCCGCGGAAGGCTCGCGGTCGTCGATCTCCGGCACCTCGAAGGGGAGCCGTTGGCCGAGTTGGTGGCCGGGCATCTCCTGTTCGATCAGGACGACGAACAACCCGTCTGGCTCCGGATCGGGATCGAACTCCGCGTTGCCGGTCGCCCCGTCGGCCTCGGCCAGCCGGAAGTACGTCTGCGGGTCGAACGTGATCGCCACCCCCCGATCCGGGAGGTGGAAGGCGACCCGTTGTTCTGACAGCTCCGCGCCCTCGACGTACCGTTCGTCGATCCGACCGAGGTACGTCCTGATCTCCGCGCGACGGCGTGCCGTCCCGTCGGCGTGACCGCCGTTGTCACCTCTCCGTTCTCGGCCGTCGGACGGGGCGAACCGAATCCCGACCGCGAACACCACGGCCGCCCCGACCGACAACACCACCCCCAACAGGAGCCCGGTGACGAGCCACCGAGGGAGCGTCGCCAGTAGTTCGCCGAGCACGGCCGGCCTTTGAGAGCAGTGTGTTTGAATCTCTCGGGAATCCTCGCAGTTGTCTTCTCACGACCCGGTGGCGACGGTCGGGGCCGAGCCGGTCGCGTGGCCGCCGACCGGTCACAGCCGTCCCCGGACACGGTCGATCTCCGGGACGCTGACACCGACGACCGCTGCCAGCGCCTCGGCAGCACCCAACAGCCACTGCGCGCGCTCGATCCGTGACTCCAGATCACCCGGGCCGATCCGGTACTCCGAGACCAACTCCGCGACGCTCGCGTCTTCTGTCCACGCCAACAGGATGCGTGCGGTCTTCACCGACTCCAGCCACGACTCGAACGCGTCGCGTTCGTCTATCTCGACGGGCAGCTCCGCGTCGTGGCGCCGCACGAACTGGTACAACGACGCTCGCTCGCTGTTGCCGAGGTAGGTGTCGTCCATGTCCGGCGTGTCACACACGACTGCCAACACGGTCAGTGCCGTCACCTGCTCGTCTGGCATCCGGTCAACCCGGCGGAGGCCGTCGACGACCCGCCGACCCGTCTCGGGGGTGACGTACTGTTTGGACACCTGCGCACCCAACGCCGTCGCGGTCAACTCGACACCCGGCTCGTCTGCGGACGCGAGCATCTCTGTTTCGATCAGTTCTGCGATCACGTCACCGACCACCCCGCCCAGGTCGGGGTCAGGCGTCTGGTGGGCGTAGAACGTCTCCCCCAACAGATCGAGGATCGACGCCTGCGAGTCGGCGAAGCCGGCGGCGACGACCGCGAGCACGTGCGTCCGGAGGGCGGCCCGGTCCCGGAGTTTGCTCTCGACTGCCTCCGGGTCGGCGTCGACGTACCGGTCCCACAGCTCCTCGTGATCGTCCGGGGTCCCGACCAACACCGCCTCACCGTACGGGTCCAGCCCCGGCCGTCCAGCACGACCGGCCATCTGGTGAACCTCCAGTGTCGGGAGCCACTCCGTCCCGGAGCCGGTGTAGCGTTGCTGGTCACGGACGACCACCCGCCGCGCGGGGACGTTCACCCCGGCCGCCAACGTCGGTGTCGCACAGATCACGCCGAGCCGTTCCTCGCGAAACGCCTCCTCGACGACTGCCCGGTGGTCCGACCGGAGCCCGGCGTGGTGGAAGGCGACCCCCCAGGCGCACGCCTCTGCGAGGCGTTGCCCCTGCTCGGTCGTCCCGGTCTGGCGAAGTTCCTCTGCGACCGCCGCGGCCTCCCGCCCGATGTCGGCCGGCTCCGCCACCCGTTCGTCTGCCAGCGTGCTCGCGAGCGTCTCCGCCTCCCGACGCGACCGGACGAACGCCAGCGCCTGTCCGCCGTCGCCGACCGCGGCGGCGACCAACGCGGCGGTCGCGGCCGTGTCGTCGTCCGCCGCTGTCGGTTCGTCGCCCGACACCGCCTGCGTTGTTCCGTCCCCGACCGCGACCGACTGTGTCGTCCCGTCGTCGAACGACAGTGTGCCGTCGGCGTACACCCCCGTCCGGAGGTCGATGGGCCGCCAGTCGGACTCCACCAGTTTGGCGTCGAGCCACGCCGCGATGGCACCGGGGTTGTCGACCGTCGCCGACAACGCGACCACCTGCGGGTCCGTCGTCCGGCGCCGGAGGGTCGCGAGTGTCACCTCCAACGTCGGCCCCCGGCCACCCGACCCGAGGAGGTGGACCTCGTCGACGACGACACACGCCAGCTTTTCGATCCACGCCGCACGGTTACGGATTGCCGAGTCCACCTTCTCAGAGGTGGCGACGATCAGATCCTCGTCTGCCAACTCGGCGGCCGCCGAGTCGTAGTCACCCGTTGCGATCCCGACACTCACGCCGGGCAGTTCGGCGAACGCCTCGTACTTCTCGCGGGCCAACGCCCGCAACGGACAGACGTACAACCCGGGACCGTCGGCCGACAACAACGCCAACTGCGCGACGAACGTCTTCCCGGAGGCGGTCGGCACCGCGCATACGACGTTCTCGCCGTCACACACCCCCGCCTCAACGGCCGCGGCCTGGGGCGGGTACAGCTCGTCGATCCCCTCCCCCTCGAAGTGGTCGCGGTACCGCGCGGCCAACGGGAGTTCCCGCACACGCATAGCAGTTCTGGGGCCGCTTCGTACAAAAACCCGGGGCCGGGGGGAAGGCGGGACGGCCGCCAGGACACCGACGAGCGGCTGCGTCAGGAACTTCAACCCGGCTCTCGAAGCCGGTGGCGTGACAACGGAGACGGCGGAGACGGCGGCGTGGATTTCGTTGTTCTCGGGTGGGAAAGACTCCTCGTGGGCGTTGTACCGCGCGCTGGAGGAGGGGCTCCCCGTCGAGCGACTGCTCACCGTCCACCCGGGCGACGACTCGTACATGTACCACGTCCCGGAGACCCAACTCGCGGCGTTGGCCGCCGAGAGTGTCGGTGTCCCGTTGATCGAGGTCGACCCCGACGACTTCGAGGCGGCGACGGCGACCGACGCCGGCAGTCAGGGCGACCGCGAGTTGGAGCCGATGGAGGCCCGACTGGAGGCGCTCGCGACCGACCGGCCGCTCGCCGGGGTGACCGCCGGCGCCGTCGAGTCAGCGTTCCAGACCTCCCGAATCGAGGGGATGTGTGACAGACTCGACATCGATCTGTTCGCGCCGCTGTGGCAGGAAGACCCCGTCGAACTCGCCGAACGGATGTTGGCGGCCGGCTTCGAGATCACGATCCTCCAGGTGGCGGCCGCCGGTCTCGACGAGTCCTGGCTGGGCCGCCGGCTGGACCACGACGCGCTCGCGGAACTGGTCGATCTCAACGAGGAGTACGGTGTCCACCCGTTGGGTGAGGGTGGGGAGTTCGAGACGTTCGTCACCGACGGCCCGCACATGGACCGTCCGGTCGAACTCAACTACGAGACGGAGTGGGACGGCACCCGCGGTCGGATTCGTGTCACCGACGCGCGACTGGGGTGACGCTCTCGGCGACAGACGGTTGAGACGCCGCCGACGCCCTGTCGGTCGCTGCTGTCGACACTCACTCCCTGCCGCTTCCGTCGATTTCGGTGTGTTGGCCCAACAGGCTCCCGGACAACTCGACACCGACCGCGCTCGCCTCCGTGTCGACGACGGACCGCGACAGCGTCGCGTCCCGCACGGTCGCGTCCGGGAACACCACCGTGTTCGACAGGGTCGCGCTCTCGACGGTCGCGCCCGCCATCACATGGACGTTCTTCCCCAACTGGCTGTCCGTCACGGTCGCGTCGTCGGCGACGAGCGTCCCCCCGTCGAGTGCGTAGCCGACCGCGTCGAGATACGAGTCGGCGGTGCCGATGTCGTACCACGCGCCGTCGAAGGTGAACGCGTCGACCCCCTGGCGTTGTTGGAGCCACTGGACGAACCACCCCGGCTCGTCGGGGTTGTTGTCGTTCGCGAGGTAGGTGTCGAACGACGGCAACGTCTCCTGTGGGAACACGTAACAACCGATCGACACCAGCGTGCTGTTGGGGTCTGCGGGTTTCTCCTGGAAGTCGACCACCTCCGTCCCGTCGAGTTCGACCAGCCCGTAGCTCTTGGCGCGTTCGCGGTTGCCGACGTCGTAGGCGGCGAGTGCCGGCGTCTCTTTCTGCTCGAAGAAGTCGGCGAACTCCGCGAGGTCGAACGACAGCATGTTGTCGCCCGCGACGACCAGCAGGTCGTCGTCGACCCCCTCGCGGTCGATCAGCTGTTCGAGCGCGCCGACGACGCCGAACTTCTCGGACTCTGCGGTGGTGTCCTCGACGGACACCGCCGGCTTCTCGAACGCCGAGTCGGCGAGATACGACTCGAACTCGTCGGCGAACCGCTCGTTCGTCGAGACGTACACCGCCTCCACCCGGTCGTCGGCTTCCAGGTCCGCGAACACGCCGTCGATCACCGTCCGGTCACCGACCGGCAGGAACATCTTCGGCCTGTGCCGCGTGATCGGCCACATCCGGGTCGCGTACCCACCGGCGAGAACGACTGCCTCCATGCTCCGACTTCCTCACGGCGACGGTATGATCTTTGTCCTTCCGGTCGTCGCGCGGCCGGTCCCGTTGTACTCACGCCGTCGCCGCGACCCGACCGACCAGAGGCTACTTGTCTGGCGACACACTTGTCCGTGAGGTGAGTACAGACCACTCCGAGCCGTACGACCCGGCGGCAGACCACGCCTACCCGGACGAGCGACTCAACGAGATCCTCCCCGTGATCCGAGAGGACACGGAGATCCAGACGTACCTCCAAGCGCAGAACGTCAACGCGGTCACCCGGATGGGGTACAACGACCACGGGGCGAAACACATCGAGATTGTCCGTAATCGGGCGCTGACGCTGTACGACCTGCTCAAACGAGGCGGCGTCGCGTTCAACGGCGCGACCGACCAGGGGCTCGACGAGGCCGACGAACCCGTTATCGTCGCCCTGGCCGCGACGCTCCACGACATCGGCCACGTCGTCCACCGCGACGAACACGTCTACTACTCGATCCCGTTGGCGGCGGACCTGCTCGACCGTCTTCTCTCGGGGTTCTACGACACTGCCGACGCCGTCCGGATGAAAGGCGAGGTGCTCCACGCGATTCTCTGCCACCACACCGCCGAGGACCCGCTGACGACGGAGGCGGGTGTGATCCGCGTCGCGGACGCACTCGATATGGAACGCGGTCGTTCGCGGATGCCGTACAAGAAGGGTTCACGCGGCATCGACACGCTCTCCTCGCAGGCGATCAGACGCGTCTCGCTACAGGAGGGGGACGAGCGGGCGGTGCTCGCCGAGATCGAGATGGACGGCGCGGTCGGCGTCTACCAGGTGGACAACCTG
>JAHENP010000273.1 GCA_018609965.1 Haloferacaceae archaeon | reverse complement strand
GCGGCTGATCGTCTCGGAGGCGGCCGACTTCGACGAACAGTCGGAGGCGGTCCGCGACACCGAGGAGTTCGCCGAACGGGTCGGCCTGATCGTGCTCGACTCCGCGACCGGCTTCTACCGGTTGGAACGCACCGCCGAGGACAACGAGGGGGAGACCCTCCGGGCGGTCGCTCGCCAGATCACTCACCTGTTGGCGTTGGCGAAACGCCACGATCTCGCGGTGGTCGTCACCAACCAGGTGTTCACCGACCCGGACGCCGACCGGACGCGGCCGTTGGGCGGGAACACGTTGGAACACTGGACGGGTGTGGTCGTCGGACTCGAACGGTTCCGCGGCGGCAACCGCCGGGCGACGGTCAAGAAACACCGTTCGGAGCCGGCCGGAGAACGCGCCCGGTTCCAGATCACCGACGCGGGGATCGAAAACGCCGACCCACAGCAGTAGCCGACCCACGGCGGCCGCCGTCGGTCACCAGCCGGACCAGGCGCTGGTGATCTGGTCGCGGCCGAACAACCGTTTGATGTCCTTCGCGAAGACGCTCTGGCCGCCGATGTCCGCCTTGTCGAAGGAGTAGCCGTCCGTGTCGTCGCGGACGTGGATGCCGACGACCTCGATCTCCTCCTCGCCGAACCGTTCCGTCTCGCCGACCTCGAACTCCTTGTCCCCGGGGACGTAGATCTTCTCGCTCCGATTCTCACGGTGGCGGCCGTCGTTCGGGTGGATCGTCACGTCGACGCCGACGTTGTCGACCGCCCGCGTCCACACCGTCACGGCGGCCTCGGCGGTCGCCGACTCCGCGCGCCCCTTCTCGACTTCCACGTCCGTCACCCGCACCTGTTGGATCGCCTCGCTGGTCTCGGCGACGAACTCGTCGCCGACCGCGAACTCGTGGTCCGGCTCGACTTCCGTCGCCGTCGGCCACGACTCCCCGTCCTGGGAGACGATCACGTTCACCGTCTCCGTCTCCGGCTCCGTCAGCTCCGTCTTGTGGGTGTGGTCACAGGCCGTACACCGCACGGTGGCGTGCCCGCCGGCGTTCAGCAGTTCGTGGACCGTCTCGTCCCCGCAGGCCGGACAGTCGACCGGCACGCGGCTCGTCTCGCTCATGTGTCGGCTTCTGCGACCGAGGCGTATAAGACCGGCGAGCCGGCCGCCACGCCGCCCGAAGCGCTCAGACGGCCCGTAGATACTTGTACCGCGACACCAACTATCTGAGTGAGGCAACAGCGATGGCGCAAGGAACGGTCGCGTTCTTCAACGACACGGGCGGCTACGGCTTCATTGAGACCGACGAGTCCGACGAGGACGTGTTCTTCCACATGGAAGACGTCAGCGGCCCCGACCTCGAAGAAGGGGAGGAGGTGGAGTTCGAGATCGAACAGGCAGAGAAGGGTCCGCGAGCCAAACAGCTCACCCGGCTGTAGCGACACTCGGCGGAGCGGTCCGTCACACCTCACCGAGACCGACAACGCTGAGGGTCGTCGTCCCGCGGTCGGTCTCGATCGTCGCCTCCTCGCGCAGTGACGACGCCACGAGTGACCGCCACGACTCCGGGTCCGTCCCCGGGTACGGCGGCACCTCCGAGAGGAGTGTCCGCGGGTGGACGTGGATCGGTGCCGGCTCCTCGTAGGTCGCGTCCACGTCGGCCATGTGGAGCCGGGCGCGCATCCGGCCGCTGAACGGCGGGGTGATCCGCAACACCGCCGTCCGCCGATTCCGGTCGCGCGCCTCACAGGCCGCGACCACGTCCGAGACGGTCACGACGACTGTCTCTACGACCGTCGGATCGCCGGGCTGGTCGTCGGTCACGACCCACCGTCGGGCGCCGAGTGACAAAGCGTTGCCGCCCCGCGCCGACTGCCAGCGCTGTCGGGGCTACTGACGGCCGCCGTCCGTGCCCGCGTGTACCGGTTCGAGCGACTCCTCGGAGAGTGTCCCGCCACAGTCGGGACACGCCGCTCGGAACGACCCGGCGCTCACACGGGAGCCACACTCGACGCAGACGAACGGCGGCTGTGACATCGTTCTGATTTGTCGCGGGGCTGTGATAAGCTTTGGCACAGTCCCCGACAGCCACAGACTCGCGGCCGGAACGACAGAGTTTCTACGCGACCGCCGCCACCTCCTCGCGTGACCGCGATCAAAGACTCCGTTCACGACCACGTCACCCTCTGCCCGGTCGCCGCGGCGTTGCTCGACACCGACGCCGTCCAACGGCTCCGTCACATCAAACAGCTGTCGACCGTCCGGCTCGTCTACCCCTCTGCGTCCCACACCCGGTTCGAACACTCGCTTGGCGTGTACCATCTCGCCTCGCGGGCGTTGTCGTTTCTGGGGATCGAGGGGGACCGCGCACGCCACGTCCGTGCTGCGGCGTTGCTCCACGACGTGGGGCACGGCCCGTACGGCCACCAGACGGAGGAGGTGATCCGTCGCCGGACGGGCCGCGACCACGACGAACTCGGCGATCTGTTGGAGACGACCGAACTCGGCGAGGTGTTGCGCGACCACGATCTCTCGCCGACCCGGGTCGCCCGGCTGGTCCGCGGGGAGGGTGAACTCGGCCAGCTCGTCTCCGGGGAGCTGGATGTCGACCGGATGGACTATCTGGTTCGTGACGCCCACCACACGGGCGTCCCGTACGGGAGTATCGACCACGAACGGCTCGTCCGCGAACTGGAGTACGCCGACGGGGAGTTGGTGCTCGCGGAGGGGAACGTCCCCACCGCGGAGTCGTTGTTGCTCGCCCGGGCGCTGATGGACTCGACAGTGTACCGCCACCACGTCTCCCGGATCGCCGGCGGGATGTTGGAGCGAGCCTCCGAGCGACTGCTCGAACGCACCGATCTCGACGTGGAGACGTTCCGGCGGATGGCCGACCACGACCTGCTCGTCGCGCTCCGGGAGGACGTGCCGGAACTGGGCCGTCGGATCGAACACCGCGACCTGTTCAAACGCGCGGTGTGGGCCGGCTTAGACGAGGTGCCCGCCGCAGTCGTGGAGATGGACCACGCCGACGAGCGCGCCGCGGAGGCGGACATCGCCGCCCGGGCCGGCGTCGACGAACACGCGGTCGTCGTCGACGTGCCGCCCCGCCCGCGGTTCAAGGAGGCCGGCAGTCGGGTCGTCGTCGACGGCGTCGTCCAACGGCTGGAGGACGCCTCGGACCTGGTGTCTGGACTGCGTGCGGCCCGCCGTGGCGGTTGGCGAATGGGTGTGTACGCCCCCGAGGCGGACGTGCCGGCGGTCGCCGCCGCGACCGTCGAGGTGCTCGGGTTACCCGACAGCGTGGTCGCGTGACCGTCGCTCAGGAGCCGTAGATCGCGTCGCGAAAGGCGGCCAGGGAGTCCACGTCGTAGGTCGGTTCGTCGCCGTCAAACGTGGTGTCTGTCGCGAACGGCCGCCGGACGAACGCGCTGTCGATCCCGGCGTTGTGGGCGGCGGCGACATCACTGGGTCGGTCACCGACGTACACCGCGTCGTCGGCGTCGAGTTCGTCGAGCGCCTGTCTGAGATAGACCGGGTTCGGCTTGCGTTTGTCGTGTTCGGACAGGTCGGGAGCGAGCCCGTACAGCGTCTCGAACCGGTCGACCAGATCGAACGCGCCGAGCACGGTTTCGACGGCGCGTTGGAGGTTGTTCGAGACAACGGCGGTCGGCACCGAGAGCTTGGTCGCGGCGGCGGCGTGTTCGTAGGCAGTCTTTTCGTCGCGGGCGACCGCCGTCGCCTGTTTGTCCGTCACGAGTTCGTCCCGCCGGCTCCACAGCGTCGGGAAGTCGACGCTGTGTTCGGTCTCGAAGTGGTCCGTCGCGGCCTGCGGGTCGGCGTTCAGCGTCCGGACGGCGTGGAACTCGTAGTCGGTCGGGTCGTCGATTCCCGCCGCCGCCAACGCCTCTGTCGCCGCCTCGTCGAACACCCACGACGGTGTCCGCTCGACCAACACACCGTCCATGTCGAACACGACTGCGTCGTACTCCATCACCGACACGTTCCGGCCGGGCGCGTATCAGCACTCCGACCGCGGCCAGAGCCGTGAGTCTGTGTAGTTAGCCACACCGATTAACAGGCGTCGGGAGATACTGTCACGACAGTTGTCGCGACGCGGTCGACGACCCGACCACGCGACGAAACAGACGATGCCGGGCAACCCAGCCGGACGACGAGCGGGAGACGAGCAGTCGACAGCGGCGACAATCGGACTCGCCTCCGCCGACGACAACCCGGTCGTCAGCGGGGTCGACGACCGGTTCTGTTCCCGATTCGGCGACCCCGAGAGGGACCGCCGGCTGGCGGACGTGCTCGCGTTGGCCGTCCGGGCGCCGTCGCCAGAGACGCTCGCCACTCGGCTCGCGGCCGGCGACACGGACTGTTACGCCGCCAGCGTCGACCGGCCGAGCGACGAGGAGCCCCCGGCGCCGGATCTCCTCTTGCGAGCGACCGACGAGGGAGACGACCGTGTCCGAATCTTCGATCTCTCGACCGACGGCGACCCGCCGGGTCGACACGCCGACAACACGGGGAGTCCGGCCGCAGCCGGGAACGAGACCGCGCAGGCTCCACCCACCGGGCGAAACGACGACCCGCTGACTCCGGGCGCGGACGGCGAACTCGTCGCGAGTGTCGTGAGTCACGACCTCCGGAACCCGTTGGACGTGGCGAAGGCCCACCTCCGGGTGGCACAGGAGACGGGGGCGACGGACCACCTCTCGACGGTTGCGGACGCCCACGACCGGATGGAACGGATCATTGACGACGTGTTGACCCTCTCGCGGGTCGGTGAACCGGACCGGCGACAGGTCGACGTGGCGGCGACGGCCCGCGCGGCCTGGGACACCGTCGCGACCGGCGACGCGGAGTTGGTGGTCGACGCCCCGCCGACGGCCGACGCGGACCCGAACACGTTGGAACGGTTGTTCGAGAACCTGTTCCGGAACGTGACGGAACACGCCGGGCCGGCGCCGACCGTGCGGCTGGGGACCGTCGCCGACGGGTTCTACGTCGCCGACGACGGGCCGGGGATTCCGCCGGCGGAGCGGGACCAGGTGTTCCGGTCGGGGTACACCGTCGACGGGACGGGCACCGGACTGGGGCTGGCAATCGTCGGTCGGATCGTCGCCGCCCACGGCTGGGAGGTGCGGGTCGTCGAGGCGGACGACGGCGGTGCACAGTTCGAGATCGTTGGCCTCGCGGCACCGACAGACAGATAGCCGCCGGGTGAGTGCTACCGACGATGGAGAGGCTCTCTGCGTGTCCCGTCGGCGTGTTGGACGTGACCCACGACGGCCGGATCACCGCGGTCAACCGGACGGCCACGGAGTTGCTCGACGCCGACCGGGAGACACTCGTCGACAGCGACGTGACAGAGACGTTTCCCCACTCCGTCGAACGGACGCTCCCACGGACGTTCACGGAGTCGGTGTCGCACACGGCGTTCGAGGAGTACTACCCGGAGCCGGACCGGTGGTTCAGCGTGACGGTCGCGCCAGACGACGACGGCGTCCGGGTGTACGTCGAGGACGTGACCGACAGACACGAGCGGGGTCAGGAGACGGACCGGCTCCGGGCGGAACTCGACCGGATGGCGGTGTTGTCGGAGCTGGTGTCGGAGATTCTCGTCGAGTTGGTCGGCGCGACCACCCGCGAGGGGATCGCGGAGACGGTGGTCACCCGGCTCGGGGAGACGGATCGGTACGCGTTCGCCTGGTTCGGCGAACGGGAGATCGGCGGTGACGACGTGGTGATCCGGGCGTCTGCGGGCGCGACGGACGGCGCGATCGACCGGATTCGCGAGAGTCTCGACGGCGACGACACCGGCCCGGAGGAACGGGCGATGGAGACGGGTGCGGTGCGGCTCGTCCAACCGGTCGCGGACGACCCGGCGGTTCCGGAGCCGGTGCGACAGACGGCGTTTGCCAACGGGATTCAGTCGACGCTGTCGATCCCGTTGGTGTACGGCGACACCGTCTACGGTGTCGTCGGCGTTTACGCCACCGAGGCGGACGCCTTCTCGGGACGGGAACGCGCCAGCTTCGAGACGCTCGGCCGGGTCGCGGGGTTCGCGATCAACGCCGCCCGCCACCGGAACCTGTTGTTGTCGGACACGGTGACAGAGCTCACACTGGAGTACCCGGCCGACGGCGGGCCGTTTCCGACCGCCTCGGCGGCGTGTGACGCGGCGTTGTCACTCGACGGGCTCGTCTCACAGGAGGAGAGCCGCCTGTTGTGTTACGTGAGCGTCGTCAGCGCGGCGCCGTCGGCGGTCGCGGCGACGCTGGCGGACGAGCCGGGGGTCGAACGCACCCGCGTGATCGACGAGGGGGAGACGGACGGCTCCGTCGAGGTGGAGTTGGTCGGGGAGTCGCCGCTTGTCGCCGCGTCGGCGCTCGGCGGGACGGTCGCGTCGGCGTCGTACAACGAGGGACGCGGGGAGATGGTCGTGGAGCTGTCACCCAGCGAGGACGTACGCCGGATCTCCGAGACGATCAAACGGGAGTTTTCCGCGCAGTTGGCGGCGAAACGCGAACGGGAACGCTCCGTGACGACCGAACGCGACGTGCGTGACGCCCTGGGTGACCGGCTCACCGAGAAACAGTCAGAGGCGTTGCGGACGGCGTTCTTTGCGGACTACTTCGAGTCTCCGCGGGGGAGCACCGCCGAGGAGGTCGCCGAGTCGTTGGATATCACCGCGCCGACACTGTTGTACCACCTGCGTGCCGGACAGTACAAACTGCTGTCGTCGTTCTTCGAGGAACACGACCGGGGGTGAGGTGGTCGGGCTGTCGCGGTGTCGGTGCGGGCGGGTGTGTCGGGCTGTCGCGGTCCGGTTGCGAGTGGGTGGTGTCTGTCGCGGTACGACTGCAGGCGAGCTGTCGTCCCTCAGATGCCCTCGCGCCCGATATCGCCGAACGTGTCGAGAATCCCCGGGTCCGCGAGCAGTCGCCTGACACGTTTCTCCAACCGCTCGACGCGGGCGGCCTGTTCACCGTAGCCGTCGTGGTCGGCGCGGGCCTCCGCGGGTAGCTCGGCGGCCAACACCGCTCGTTTCGACTCGGCACTGAAATACTCCCCCAACAGGTCGTACGCGAGCACCTCGCGGTGGTGGTCGATGGCCGACACCAGCCCCTCGCGTTCGACCGGCTTGCGGAGATAGTCGTCGAACGGGAGGTCCAACACGTCGAACCCGGGGTCGACCGCGGTCAACATCACGACACGCCCGACAAACGAGTGGTCGCGGAGCCGCCGGAGCACCTCGTCGCCGGACATCTCCGGCATCCGGCGGTCCAGCAGGACGATGTCGATCGTTTCCTCGTCGGCCGTCTCCAGTGCCTCTGGCCCGTTGTACGCCGTCTCCACGTCACACACGTCCCGGAGGCGGAGCGCGTAGGCGTCTGCGACCTCCTTTTCGTCGTCCACGACCAGGACACGGACGTCGGACACGTCGGCTGTGTCTGTCTCCGTCACTGCTGGCTCACACCCGTTCTAACTCGGCCCCCGACTATAGTTTTGGCTCACGACGACCGGTCTGACCCCGTCGTGAGCCGGCTCTACGTCTCGTCCCGGTAGTTAGACTGACACGTTCGGGGGCAACTGCGTGGTTAGCCTGCCGACCGAACGGTGTCGAGGCCGTACGTCGGGTCGTCATGTCGACACACGCGCTCCCCGGAGTCACCCCGACGACACTCGATGACCGAACGGCGACGACCCACGCACAGGTCATCGCCGCCGACCGGACGTGTCGGTGGTGTGGCGGACAACTGCGGGTGGGCGCCGACGACGGTCAGCTGGTGGTCGTCTGTATCGACTGCGGCCGGGATTTCGTCTGAGCGGACTGCGGTCACCGTTCCCGTCGGCCCACCCGAAGTTGTCGTATCACTGACATATCTGTTGCCGAACACGGTGCGTTGATGTTATCGTGTGGCCCGAAAGACGTGGCGTGATAGCTACCAACACGGTGTTTCCCGAGACGGCTCGTGGCGTCGGTGTCAGTAGTTGTGTGTCAGTTGCCAATCGTTTTCCCGGTGGAGATGCTATCCGAACTGAATGAGTCGAGTGACATCCGATCCAGCCCGGGTCGGAGTGCGTGTCTCCGACAGCTTCGACGGATTGTCGGAGGAGTTGGTCGCGGAACTCGACGACAGACTCGACTGGCGTGTGTCGGCCGACCCAGCGTCCGGGGCGGAGCGAGCGGTGTTCACCGACGACCCGGAGCGT
>JAHENP010000272.1 GCA_018609965.1 Haloferacaceae archaeon | reverse complement strand
GTTCGGGGGCGTCCCGCAACACCCGCGACCGCACGTCGTCGACGACACCGCGGGTGTCGTCGGGCAGGTCGTCGTACAACAGCCGTTTCGTCTCCGAGCCGTGTCCCGGGGTGAACACGCCCGCGCCGGCCTCGTAGACGACGGACACGTCACCCGAGTGGACGAGTTCGTTTCCCAGCCCCTGAACGAGGAACCCCTTGACGTTCTCCAACGTCTGGCCGGTGCAGATCACCAACTGGACCCCGCGTTCGACGAACTCTCGCAGGAGGTGGAGCGTCTCGCGGGGAATCTCGTTGTCCGTGTCGCCCGCCGACCGGAGCGTCTCGTCGACGTCTAATACGAGCGCGTTCACCGCGCGGCCGTACTTCGCCCGGAGATCCAACGCGGTAAACGCCGCCGCTCGGTCGGCACGAGCCGCCACGTCCGCCAGCCGTCGGCCGTCCTCGACGCCCGCCTCGATCTCCGCGCGGCGCTCCGCCAGCGCCTCGTTGGCCTCGTCCCAGCGTTCGAGCGCGACCGGGCTCTCCAACGGCGGGAACAGGTCCACGAACGCCCGGTAGGCACGGAACTGCTCCGTGTCGAACCGGTCGTACAGCTCGTACAGTCGGTCGTAGTCGTCCACACCAGAGCGTGGACTCGGATCTGTGATAAGTTTGCGGCGGCTCCCGACGAGACCACCGCGTCACCGGCCGCGACGAGTCGACAAACTACTTCCGTTTCGGACGACTGGTAGCGGTAAGATGGCCACGCCAGACGCAGCAGACCCGCCGCCGGGCGGTGACGACCACGCAGACGACGTGCTCGCAGACCAGTTCTCCACCGACGAGGTGTACCAACGGGTCGTCGCCGACGCCGACCACGAGGTGACCTCCGGCACGCGGGCGTTGTTCTTCAGTGCGTTGGCGGCCGGCTTCTCTATCGCGATCACGTTTCTGTTGTACGCCTCGCTGACGGCGACGACCGACAGCGCCGTCGCCGGCGTGGTGTTGTACCCGTTGGGGTTCGTCTACATCATCATCGGCGGCTACCAGCTGTACACGGAGAACACGCTCCCGCCGGTCGCGCTCACCCTCGAACGGCTCGCGTCCGTGCCGACGTTGTTCCGTCACTGGCTGATCGTGCTCGCGGGGAACTTCCTCGGCGGCGGGCTGGGTGCTGCCGCGCTCGCGTACGGCGGTGTGTTCGACGAGAAGACGGCAACGGTGGCGGTCGGGTTCGCACGCAAAGGGATCGCCACCCCGGCCGGCGAACTGTTCGTGAAGGCGGCGTTCGCGGGGCTGATCGTCGCCGGCGTCGTCTGGATCAACTTCGCGGCCAGAGACACGATCTCCCGGCTGGCGGTCGTCTACATGGCGTTTCTCGCGATCCCGCTTGGCGGGTTGTTCCACGTCGTCGTCTCCTTCACCGAGGTGGTGTATCTGGCGTTGGTTGGGACTGTCGATCTGTCGGCCGCGCTCGGGGGGTTCGTCCTCCCAGTGTTGGTCGGCAACACGCTCGGCGGTGTGTTGTTGGTGACGGTCGTCAACTACTACCAAACCTCCGACGAACGGCTCCAGATCGACCGGTTCCAGGACGTGCGGCGGCTGTCCGTCCGGGAGTGGCTGGCCGGCTCGTTGGCCGGCCGGTCGTACGTCCCGGTGATCGACACCGTCGAGGAGATCGTCCGCGACCCGGAGGGGTACCGCGTGTTGGTGCCAATCGCGAACCCGCGGACGGAGACCGGCGTCGTGCGGATGGCCTGCCAGCTCGCGGCGAGTCACGAACGCGGGACCGTCCACGCCGTCCACGTCGTGCAGGTGCCCGGCGGCGAACCAGTCAGCGAGGACGGGGTCAGACGGGAGTCCGAGCAGTTGTTAACCGAGGCCCGCGAGATCGGCGAGAAACACGACGTGAGCCTAGAGACCTCGACGATGGTCACCCCGCGGTCGTTCGAGGAGGTGTTCGCGCTCGCCCGGCGGACCAGCCCGGATCTGACGCTGATCGACTGGGAGAAACGGAGTCTGTGGAACTCCGCGCGGGCCGAGCGGCCGTTGGCCGAGTTGACCAACCAGCTTCCGTGTGACTTTCTCGTCGCCACCGACCGCGGGCTGGACCCCTCGCGGATTCTGGTGCCGACCGCCGGCGGCCCGGACGCCGACCTGACCGCCGAGGTCGCGCGCTCGCTCCAACGGGTCGCCAACGCCAAGATCGAACTGCTCCACGTCGTCGACGACGAGGCCGACAGACGTGCCGGGGAGGCGTACCTCAGGGACTGGGCCGGGAGTCACGACCTCGAAGACGTGACCGTCACCGTCGACGCGGGCGACATCGAGTCTGCCATCGCCGACGCCGCGACCGACGCCACGATGCTGATGATCGGCGCGACCGAGGAGGGGTTGCTCTCGCGGGTCGCCAGCGACTCACTCCACCTCGACGTGGTCGACAACGTCGACTGCTCGGTCGTGCTCGCCGAGCGTCCCTCCGACCGCTCGTTCCGACAACGGTTGTTCGGCACGCCCGTCCGGGAACGACAGCCGGCGCGTGCGTTCCGTGACCAGGTCGACGGGCCGGACGACGACCGACCCCCGGCGACCGCCGGCGACGAGTGAGTCGGTGACGACTGCGTCTGGTGTCGGAGCTGTCGGCCGACGACGAGCCAACCCGAAACACTGTCTCAGCCAGCGACCCGCCGGTGCCCGGCGTAGGCGACGATCACGGGCGGGAAGAACAACGCGACGCCGGCGTACACCCACCGCGCATGGCCGACACCGTCGCCGTCGGCCGTCCGCACGCGGTCGTCCTGGAACAGTGTCGCCGCCACGAGCGGCGCGAGGAGCAACGAGTAGACGCTTCTGACGAGCGCCCACGGGGAACTACCGGCCGCGAGCAACTGGCGGTCGACGGCGACGAGCCCGAGCCACGCCAGCGTCGCGAGCGCGGCGACAGCCAGCCACGGCCCCGTCTCGTCGGCCGGGTCTGGCCGATCCTCCGGGTGGAGCGCCGACGGTGGCGGTGAGCGACGCGACACGAGCGGAGGGAGGCACGGCAACGACTTGAACGGAGTGTTCGGGGAGGTGCGTCTCGCGAGCCGGCGCGTCTCCTCAGTCGATGTCGGCAGTGTCGAGTTCGTCGAGGGCGTCGACGACACGTCGGAGCATCTTCCGTTGGCCGCGTCGGAGGTTCTTCGAGACCGCGGGTTTCGACACGTCGAACTCCTCGGCCAGCGAGCCGAGTGTGGCCGACCGCGGGCTCTCGAAGTACCCCTCCGTGGCGGCCGTCGCCAGCGTCTCCCGTTCCACCGACGAGAGCGTCCGACACCCCTCCACGAGCGTCATCGCGGCGCCGGCGTTCTGGACGAACTTCTGGAGTTCCGGCAGCTCCGGCTCCTCGCGGTCGACCACCTCAAACTCGTTGCGGCGGTCCAACTGTGCGAGCGTGGCGTCCTCTGCGCTCTGGTCGTCGAAGCCGACGTGCCACAGCTCGCTGCCGTCGTCGATGTAAAACGGGCCGGTGATGTACCCGTTGTTGTCTCGGATCGTCTGCATCGCGTCCGTCTCGTCGATCACCGTCCGGATCTGTGCCACACCGTCGGTCTTCCGGATGAGGTCGTACTCCGCCATCTGATCGTGGTCCCGCAGCGCGACCAACCCGTCTGCCAACGCCTCCGGCTCGTCACCCTCGACGACCATCCGGGTCTCCAACGACGCCGTCGCCGTGTCGAACTCCCACTGGACGGCGGAGAAGGCGACCCCGTGGTCGGCCGTCGTGTCGATGAACGGGCAGTCGTACTGCTCCATCTCCAGGGTCGTGTCGATCATGCCCGTAACCGATTCTATCGAGACAGTTTGGCCGCATAAACGCTACGCCAACGGGTCGTGTCGGCGACCCGGGAACGGCTCTGGACGGGCGGTGACTCAGATCAGGTCGTCCAGTTCCTCGTTCTGGAACATCTCGGCGGGGTCCTCGCGTTCCTCCTGTTCCTGGGCCTCCTTGGCGCGGTCCATGAACGCCTCGACGCGGTCGGACCGCTCGATCCCGCCCAGTAAGACGAGCGCGGCGATCCGGTCGGAGTCCAACGGGAAGTCACCGCCACGGACCCGCATACTCCCCGTCTCCTCTTCGACCCAACTCCGGGCGCGTTCGACACCCTTCCGAGAGATGTTCTCCGCGCGCCCCGCGAGCACGACCAATCCCGTCTCCGCGGCGGTGGCGTTCGGCAGGCTCGCACCCGTCAACAGTGCGTTGCGCGTGATGCTCGTCACCACGTTGACGTTGGCGTCCGCGTCCTCGCCGGCCTGTGCGCTGGCGTACCCCAGCGACGAGATCCCGCCGGCACGCAGTGTGTTGATGATCTCGCTGGTGTCGACGACGGACTCACCGACCCCCTCGATCGCCTCCCCGGAGGCCATCAGCAGTCCGACCCGTTGGGCGATCGCCTCGTTGATGCTCTGGAACCCCTCCTCGACGCTCTCGCCGGAGCTGCGCCAGGCGTCGTTGTCGATCAACAACACCGCGTCCGCCTCCCGGGCGAGCGTCTTCAGCGACCGGCCGGCGTTCACCTGGTACATCGCCCCCTCGTCGGCGCCCGGCAGGATTCCCAGCGCGTACACCGGCACGTCGTACACCCGGTTCAACTCCTTGGCCAACACCGGCGCGCCGCCGGAGCCGGTGCCGCCGCCGAGCCCGGCGACGACGAATATCGACTCCGCTTGTGCGGTGATCCGGCCGTCGAGTGCCGCCATCACCTCGCCGGCGTCGGCTTCCATCACCTCCGCTCCGAGCTCGTTGTCGCCGCCGACGCCGTGCCCGTTCACCCGATCCTGTCCGACCAACACGGTGTCCAGTGAGAGGGGCTTGAGGTCGGCCTGCGCGCTGTTCACGGCGAGTGTCCCGCGGATGGCGTCGAACCCCATCTCGCGGTCGAACTCGCGGAGGGCGGCGGTGACCTTTCCACCGGCCTGTCCGACCCCGATGAGGACCGTCTTCATACAGCCTACTGTGGCTTCCCCGGGTATGTATTTTCCCACTCTGTTACTCGACACGAGGGTTGTACTCGCTCGCCTGACAACGAGATCGACTCGTCTGTCACACCCGATGGTCGACGCCGAAGGTTGAAGTGTGGTGCCGGGGCCAGACGGGCCGTGACGGACGATCACCAGACACCGTCGCGCGATCAGTCCGACGTTGCCGCCCGACTAGACGAACTCGACGGTCGGCTGACTGACCTAGAGGCGGCTGTCCAGGCGCTCCGGGGGTACGTCGGTGGACGGCGTGGGGCGGTCGCGAGCGTCGGCCGGCGCGCGGACGCCGCGTTGGCGGCCGTCGATCGGATCGAACGCGACCGGCAGGAACGGACGACAGAACACGACCGACAGAACACAGGCGACACCGACTCGCCAGACGACCACCCGGATTCGACCGGTGGGGGCAAGCGGTGATCCGTGTCGTCCTGACGGTGGTCGTTGCCGTCGCGCTCGTCGCCGCCGCACGACCCGCAGTCCACGACGCGCGGACTGCCCGGGCGACCGCCGCACTTGACCGCGTCACGGTCGACCTGACACGAGCGGGCACGGCGTTGGCACGGACGGCCACCCCCGTCCCTCGACACGTGGCCGGCGCACGGCGGCGCGTCGAACTGACGGTGCCGCCACCGTCACCGACGCGAGCGGCCGTCCACAGACTCCGGCTCCGGTGTCGCGGGCCACGGGGAATCGTGATCACCGCGCGTGTCGGTGGTGTTCGGCGGCGCGTGACGGCTCGGTTCCCCGTGCAGGTCGCGCTCGGGCCCCGGCTGGCCAGAGACGGAGACACCGGAGCGGCTGTGTCAGCCCGCGTCAGTGTGGTCACGCTCCGACTGTGGCGCCACGACGGCCGGCCGACGCTCGTCGTCACCGAGGATTCAAGTACGGTGCCGGGACCACCCACCCCGTGTTGGGGCTCATCGAGCGGCTCCGGTCGGGGACGGCCGACGAGGACTGCGGGTGTACAGTCACGGTCGATCGCCCGGCTGGTGTGAGCGAGCCACGGCTGACCGCCGACGCGGACGGCTGTCCGGGCGAGGGTGTCCTGGCGACGGCACCGGCCTGTCGCCGGCGGGTCGCCCGGCGGCTCGCGGAGACGGCGACGACCACCGTCGCCGTCACACAGGCGGGGCTCGTCCGCACGTACACCGGGCGTGGTGCGGCGACACTCCGTGCGGCCGGCCGGTTCCACGACCGGGTGTCCGACCGGGACCGACAGCTCGCCGAGCGTGCACTGGGTGACCCAATCGGCGCGGCACGGGCCGCAATCGGTCGGGCCGGGCCGGTCGCCAGCGCGGCCGCGACGACCGGGCTGTCGGCGTGTGTGAGCCACGACCGTCCGGTCGACTACGAGCAGTTGTTCCGCCCGACGGTGGCACCGGTCGGCTCGCTGGGTCGTGTCACTCCCGCAGACCCACCCGACGACCCCGACGACGAGTGGGAACTCGACACCGGCGGTGTCGCGCGCCGGACGGCACGGACGGGTGGGTTCGACCAACTCCACCTGACGCCGGCGTCGACAACACTCGACGCCGCGGCACGCCGAACGCTCGCGGCGGCGCGTGAACGGCTGGCGACCGGGACGACCGTCGATCAGTCGCCCGAGCGTGCCGTCGCGTCGGCCGTTCGTGGGGTCGCGACGGAGTCGACACCGACGGAACGACTCACCACTCTCCTCCGCCGCCACACCCGTGGGCTGGGGTTGCTGGCAGACCTGCTCGTCGTCCCGGGCGTCAGTGACATCTGGCTCACTGCACCAGTGTCGGAGACGCCCGTCCGGGTCGGCGTCGACGGCCGGTCGGCAGAGACGAACGTTCGGCTGTCGGCGGCTGACACCCGGACACTCGCCTCGCGGGTGCGGGCCGCCGGCGGCGGGCTCTCGCGGGCACAGCCGACGGCAGACGCCACGCTCGACGGGGTCCGTGTCGCTGCCGTCGACGAACCGGCCAGCGACGGGCCGGCGTTCGCACTCAGACGGGACCACGCGAGTGAGCCGTGGACACTCCCCCGGCTCGTCGCGGCCGGAACCATGCCGACACGCGCGGCCGCACTGTTGTCGTTGGCCGTCGAGCGTGGCGGTGCCGGTCTCGTCGCCGGCCCACGCGGCGCGGGAAAAACGACCACACTCGGGGCGTTGCTGTGGGCGCTTCCCCCGACTGTCCGGACTGTCGTGATCGAAGACACCCCGGAGCTACCGGTCGCGGCGCTCCAGAGCCGGGACCGAGACGTACAGCGTCTCCACGCCGAGAGCGGGGCAGATGCGACGTTCACCCCGACGGACGCAGTGCGGACGGCACTCCGATTAGGTGACGGTGCGCTCGTCGTCGGCGAGGTCCGGGGGACGGAGGCGGCGGCGTTGTACGAGGCGATGCGGGTCGGTGCGGCCGCCGACGCCGTCCTCGGGACGATCCACGGGACAGACGCCGCTGGCGTCCGCGAACGGGTCGTCGCGGATCTGGGTGTCGCACCGTCGGCGTTCGCCGCGACGGAGTTCGTCGTCTCGTTGGCGCCGGACCACCGGCTCGCCACACTCGAAGAAGTGCGGGCGGGCGGCAACGGGGACGACTGTGACGTTCGGTTCCGGACGTTGTTCGACCGCGACGGTGCGACCGGTGTCGTGCGGCGAGGGGACAGCCGGCTGTTGTCGTCGCTGACTGACCCCGACGAGTCGTATGCAGAGACGCTCGACGCGCTCGCGGCCCGGACGGAGCGTCTCGACCGGCTCGTCGCCGCCGGCCAGACAGGAGCTGGCGGGGAGGCGAACCGGCCGTGAACCGGTCTCTCCTCCGGCTTCTCGCGGTCGTCGCCGCCGTCTGGCCGCGGGAGCCGACCGCCAGCAGGGAACTCTGTCGAGCGGTTCGGTTCCTCACTGGTGGGACGACCACAGTCGAGAGCAACGGAACGGCACCCACCGGCACCGACGAGACGGCATCCACTCGTGTCGACAAGACGACATCCACCCGGACCGACGAGACGGCAGATCTGGTCGTCGCGGTCGGCTACGTCACCGGCGTCTGTGCAGGGACGCTAGCGGCTGGCGCGGTCTGCGTGGCGTGGGTGACGACCGAGGCCCCGGCGTGGAGTGTCGTCACACCGGCCGTCGTCGGACTCACGACTACACACACGGTCCACCGCGTTCCGGTGTGGGTGGCGACGTTCCGACGGACACGCGCCCTCGGCACGGCCGCGACGCTTATCGGGCTCGTCGCCGTCAGACTCCGGCTCGGTGCGCCACCCGAGCGTGCGGCGGCGTTCGCCGGCCGGGTCGGCGAGGGGCCACTCGCGGGCTCACTCGCCCGACACGCGGACGCCGCCCGGGCGACGGCCGGAACGGGGCTCGACGAGTGGGCGGCCGACTGGCGGCCGTGGTTCCCGGCACTGGACCGCTCAGTCGCGTTGTTGTTGGCGGCGACAGACGCACCACCCGGGCTGCGCGAGCAGACACTCGACAGAGCCGTCGCGGCCGTCGGTGACGTGGTCGAGACGCGTGCCGCGTCGTTTGCGGCCTCGATCCGCGGCCCGGTGACGGCGTTGTACGCGGGTTGTGTCCTGCTCCCGTTAGCGTTGGTCGGCGCGGTTCCGGCCGCGTCCGTCGCCGGACTCCCTGTCGGTCCGGTTGGTTTCGTCGTCGCCTACGATCTCCTACTACCGGCGGTCGTCGTCGTCGCCAGCGCGTGGATCCTCCTCGACCGGCCGGTCGCGTTCCCGCCGCCTCGTCTCCCGCGGACCCACCCGTCGTTGCCGTCGACCCGCCGGCGCACCGTGTTCGCCGCGGTCGGGGGAGCGACGACAGGGTGGCTCGTCGCGACGGTCGCCGTTGGTGAGTGGGCCGCAGTCCCCGTGGCGACTGGGTTCGGGCTCGGGTGGGCGTCGCTCGCCTGGTTCCGTCCGACACAGTCGCTCCGGGCGCGGGTCGTCGAGTTGGAACGTGGGTTGCCCGATGCGCTCGCGTTGGTCGGGCGCCGGGTCGCCGGCGGGGCGGCCGTCGAACGGGCCGTCACCACGGCTGGCGAACGGCTCCCGGGGCCGGTCGGCGAAGCGTTCGCGGCCGCAGGACGGCGGCGACGGACGCTGGGTGTCGACCTAGAGCGAGCGTTCTGTGGCGACGCCGGTCCGTTCGTCCGGACGCCGACCGCGACCGGACGGGCGACCGCGACACTGTTGGCGGTGGCCGCGGAAGCGGGGCCACCGGCCGGTGAACTCCTCACGACGGAGGCGGAACGACTCGACACACTCCGTGATCACGAACGCCAGGCACGGCGTGCAGTCGCGACTGTGACAGACACACTGGAACAGACGGCAGCAGTGTTCGGCCCGCTCGTCGGTGGGGCGACTGTCGCACTCGCGAGCGGGCTCGACGGGCTCTCGGCCGCGTCGGCCGTCGGCGACGGAACGACGCTGTCTGCGGCGACCGTCGGCACCGCCGTCGGTGTGTACGTGTTGGTGTTGGCGGTCGTGTTGCCGACACTCGCCGTCGGGTTGCGCGCCGGGCTCGACCGGTCGCGGGTCGGCTACCGCGTCGGTCGGAGTCTGACGGCCGCGACCGCGACGTTTCTCGCCGCGACGTGGGTGACGGGACTACTCGTCTGAGCGCCGCGTGGCGCCTCCGGCGAGTCGTTCAGGTCGCGCAGCGTCACTCCGGCGAGTAGTTCGGCGCCTCGTCGGTGATCGTCACGTCGTGTGGGTGGCCTTCGGTCTGGCCGGCCTGTGAGACACGGACAAACTCGGCGGTCTCGCGCACCTCGTCGAGCGTCTCGGCGCCGACGTACCCCATGCCGGAGCGCATCCCACCGACGAGCTGGTGAAGCTCCGACGCGAGCGGCCCCTTGTACGGTGTCGCGGCCTCAACACCTTCGGGGACGAAGTCGTCGTCGTCCTCGTCTTTCAGGTAGCGGTCGCCGCCACCCTCGCTCATCGCGCCGACCGACCCCATTCCGCGGTACTGTTTGTACCGTTTCCCGTTCATCGTGATGACCCGTCCCGGCGCCTCCTCCGTGCCGGCGAAGTACGAGCCGAGCATCACGGCGTGTGCGCCGGCCGCAATCGCCTTGATCGCGTCACCGGAGTAGCGAATCCCGCCGTCGGCGATCACGGGCACGTCGTGGTCGGCGGCCACGTCCGCTACCTCGGCGACGGCGGTGATCTGTGGCATCCCCGCGCCGGAGACGACTCGGGTGGTACAGATCGACCCCGGGCCGATTCCGACCTTCAGCCCGTCGGCGAAGCCGACACACGCCGCTGCCGCCTCGCGGGTGCCGACATTGCCGACGACCACGTCTGCCTCGACTTCCGCGGTGATCGCCTCCGCCGCGTCGAGGACATTCAGGTTGTGGGCGTGGGCACAGTCGATGAACAACACGTCCGCGCCCGCCTCGTCGGCGGCGACAGCGCGTTCCTCCTCGAACGGGCCGACGGCGGCGCCGACACGCAGCGAGCCGGTGTCGTCGCGGGCGGCGTTCGTGTGTTCGCGGCGTTGGAGCACACCCTGCATCGTCACCAGCCCGACGAGCCGCTCGTCGCTGTCGACGACCGGCACCCGCTCGATCTTGTGGTCGTACATCAGCTCCAGTGCCTCGCGGGCGCCGACGGACTCGGGTGCGGTGATCACCTCGTCGGTCATCGCCTCCCGGACAGCGTCGGACTCCCCGACCTCCAGATACGGGCGGATGTCCGTGCCGGAGATGATCCCCAGGACGCGGTCCGTGTCGTCGACCACCGGCGCACCGGACACTCCCTCCCGTTCCATCATCGTGTCCACGTCGCGGATGGTCTGGTCTGGGCCGGCGGTGACGACGTTCTCGCGTCGGATCACGAGTTCGTCGGCGCGTTTCACCCGTTCGATCTCCGCGACCATCTGGTCCAACGAGGTGTTGCGGTGGAGCACACCCAACCCGCCACGACGAGCCATCTCGATGGCGAGATCGCTCTCGGTGACGGTGTCCATCGCGGCCGACAACACCGGGCGGTTCAACTCAACGTTGCGCGACACGTTCGTCGATACGTCTGCTTCGTCTGGCTCGACACGACTCTCTGCCGGACGGAGCAGTACATCGTCGAAGGTCAACGCCTCTGGAACACGGAGCTTCTCCGAGAACGGTTCGCTCGCCATGTTGTCGGTGGGACTGGCGACGATAAAAACGTTGCGAGGGACGACCGACACGGGGAGTGGTGGTTCGTGTCACGACTACGACGGGAGGCCGGAACCGTCGGGCAAGCGGCGGGTGTGGCGACGATCCGACATCACGATCCGGTTGTGAGTGAACGTCCGTAGCCGCCTTTTATGTACATCGACAAAGAGAACTCGGTGTATGCGGCCGAATCTCACACAACGCTTATTCCTCTGGTGGAACACCCTACGTGTATGCAGTCCGAGATTGCCGCGCACCACAGCACCGTCGACGAGCGTGTCGCAGCGGAATCGGCAACACTGGAGATTGGTGCGAATGCGCGAACACTCGGAACATGGCGGCTGTTTGGGTTTGGTGGCCACGCCGACTCCGCCGTCTCGTCACCATATCGCCGTTCGGCCACCGGTGAGGCCCACTCGTATCGGTAGTCGATGAGTACCTCACGACACCCCGTCGCCTACCGACTCGAACAGCTCGTTGACGGCCCCACCCGGTTGCTCGCGACGGTGATGGCGCTGCCGTTGATCGACGGAATCTTTCCGGCGCTTGTCATCGCAGGGGCAGTCTCCGGGGTGGCTGGAATTATCGAGACCGGGCTCCTCATCTTCGGCGGCTCAGCGACGATGGCAGTGATTCTCGCGGAGATGGACGGGACTCCCCGCGAGCACGTCACCGCGATTCTGACGCTCGCAGTCGTCCTGTTGCCCGTGGCGGCGATGGAGGCCGCACTGGCACAGACAATCGAGAGTGTGTTGAACCTCGAGGTTTTCGAGCGGTTCGCGGCGCTCGTGATCATGACTGTCGCCGCCAAGACCGCCTCCGCGGAGATTGGTGAAATCCTCCCGAGTCCGGGTGCGATCATCGGGCTGGGGCTGCTCGCCTCGGTGTCACCCACCGGGGCGGAGTTGGTCGTCAACGCCGATCCGGTGGTGATGGCCAGCGCCGCCGCCGCCGCCGGCGTCGGTGTCACCTTCGCGCTGGGCGTCGCGGTCGCCGGGCCGCGGCTGCGTGGTCGGGTCGACATCGACCGCTTCCGGTTTGGCTCTGCGGTCGCACTCGGCGTGTTGGGGTTGTCCGTGTTAGGGGTGGGACTCACCGGTGACGGTCCGGTCGCGTTGGGTGTGTTACTCGTCACTGCCGTCTTTTCGTACGACCCCGACGGTGAGAGTGACCCGCGTGCGGACGACGACCCCGACTCGCCGGGTGGGGGCGATTCCGACTCGACAACGGGAGGAGGCGCGGCCGACGGCGACAGTCCCGGAGACGAGTCTGGGGAGCGTCCACCCGCGGACTCGCCGGGTGACGACTGGGACGGCGACCGCGATACGCCGAGCGTGCCGGGTGC
>JAHENP010000271.1 GCA_018609965.1 Haloferacaceae archaeon | reverse complement strand
CGACACGCTTCTGTTGCGGATCGAGGGGCCGTTGCAGGCGACGACACGGCCGTTGGTGCCCGTCGAGCGGGACGCGGGCGACGACGCGAACCGGACAGACCCCGACAGTCAGTCGTTTCTCTTTCGGGACGACAGCGGGGCAGCAACGCGTGTGCGATTCGAGACGGCAACGGGGACGGCAGCGTCGGCGAGGGAGGGGGCAGCGTCGACGAGAACGGCGGAGCCGGCGACGGGCACGACAGAGTCGGCGACAGAGTCGACAGAGTCGACGACGGGCACGACGGGGTCGGCGACAGAGACGACACTCACGGTCGGGCGGTGGCAGTATCGGCGTGTCGAGTGACTGCTCCAACCCCCGGCGAGTCGTCGTGAGCGACAGTGTCGCACGGAAACCTTTTGCCCGGTGGTGTGTCAAGTCGGTCAGAGAGAATGGAGCTGATCGTCACCGAGAAGGACAACGCCGCACGCCGGCTCTCGGAGATCCGCAGCCAGGGCTCCTTCGAGACGGAACGCCGGGCGGGGACGACCGTCTACCGGTGGGGCGTGACCTACTGTGTCGGGCTGTCGGGCCACGTCGTCGGGTTGGACTTCCCGCCGGAGTACAGCGACTGGCGGGATGTCGAGCCGGTGGAGTTGATCGACGCGCCCGTCGAGAAGGAGCCGACGAAGGAGGGGATCGTCGCGGCGCTGCGGTCGTTGGCGGCGGAGGCCGACCGCGTGATCGTCGCCACTGACTACGACCGGGAGGGAGAACTGATCGGGAAGGAGGCCTACGAGATCGTCCGTGACGCGGCTCCGGAGGTGCCGGTCGACCGTGTCCGGTTCTCCTCGATCACCGACCGCGAGGTGAACAAGGCGTTTGCCGACCCCGACGAGATCGACTTCGATCTCGCCGCGGCAGGGGAGGCACGACAGGTGATCGACCTGGTCTGGGGGGCGGCGCTCACCCGGTTTCTCTCCTTGTCCTCGGGCCAACTCGGCGACGACTTCATCTCCGTCGGCCGGGTGCAGGGGCCGACACTGAAGCTGTTGGTCGACCGCGAACGCGAGATTCGCGCGTTCGACCCCGACGACTACTGGGAGCTGTTCGCGGATCTGACGCCGGCTGCCGACACCGGAGGCGAGACGGCGGGGGAAACCGAGGCGCCGAACTTCGAGGCGCAGTACTTCTACGAGGCCGACGACGGAACGGAAGCAGAGCGGGTGTGGGACGCGGCGACGGCGGAGACGGTCGCCGCCCGACTCCGGGCCGCCGAGACGGCGTCGGTGGCGTCCGTCCGCCGGCGCACCCGGACGGACGACCCGCCGGCGCCGTTCGACACGACGGCGTTCATCTCCGCGGCGGGGTCGTTGGGATACTCTGCCCAGCGCGCGATGAGTCTCGCCGAGGAGCTGTACACCGCGGGCTACGTCACCTACCCGCGGACGGACAACACGGTGTACCCCGAGGATCTCGACGAGACGGAGCTGTTGGAGACGTTCACGTCGGTCCGGCCGTTCGCGGACGACGCCACCACCCTGTTGGAGCAGTCGACGATCGAGCCGACAACGGGTGACGAGGAGACGACCGACCACCCGCCGATCCACCCGACCGCGGAGGTGCCCGACCGCGCGGAACTCTCGGACGACGAGTGGACGGTGTACGAGCTGATCGTCCGGCGGTTCATGGCGACGTGTGCGCCCGCCGCAGAGTGGGAACGCCTCCGGGTCGTCACCGAGATCGACGCGCACGCGGACGAACTGCGCGCCACAGACCGGGAGGAGACCACCCACCCAGACGAGAGCGAGCCCGCACAGGCCGACGGCGGGGTCGCGGCCGGCGCGGCCTCCGAGCCGTTGTCGTTGAAGACGAACGGCCGGCGGCTCCGCACGGAGGGGTACCACGCCGTCTACCCGTACAGCTCCGCCTCGGAGTCGCCGATGCCGGATGTCTCCGAGGGGGAGAGCCTGACCGTCGCAGACTCCCGGTCGGAGTCGAAACAGACCCAGCCGCCCCGCCGGTACGGTCAGTCCCGACTCGTCGAGAAGATGAAGGAACTCGGTGTCGGCACCAAGTCCACCCGACACAACGTGATCGAGAAGCTGTACGACCGCAACTACGTGGAGTCGGACCCACCCCGTCCCACCCGGTTGGCGGAGGCGGTCGTCGACGCCGCCGAGGAGTTCGCCGACCAGATCGTCACCAGAGAGATGACCGCCGAACTGGAACGCGACATGGTCGCCATCGCCGACGGCGAGGCCGACTTCGAGACGGTCGCCGCGGAGTCTCGCGAGATGCTCGACCGCGTGTTCGAGGACCTGACCGCCTCCCGCGAGGAGGTGGGTGACCACCTCCGGGAGTCGCTGAAGGCGGACAAACGGCTCGGCCCCTGTCCCGAGAGCGACCACGACCTGTTGATCCGGCAGTCGCGTGGCGGCTCGTACTTCGTCGGCTGTGACGGCTACCCCGACTGTGAGTTCACACTCCCGTTGCCGTCGACCGGCCAGCCGCTCGCCTTGGAGGAGACGTGCGAGGACCACGGCCTGTCGCGGGTGAAGATGCTCGCCGGCCGGAAGACGTTCGTCCACGGCTGTCCCGCCTGCAAGGCCGCGGAGGCCGACGAGACGGACGACATCGTCGTCGGGCCGTGTCCCGCGTGTGGCGACGCGAGCGACGGCGAACTCGCGATCAAACGCCTCCGGTCGGGCAACCGGCTCGCCGGCTGTACCCGCTACCCGGACTGTGACTACTCTGACCCCTTCCCGCGTGACGGCGCGGTCGTCGTCACCGACGAACGCTGTGCGGAACACGAGACGGCTCACGTCGAACTCCACGACGACGACGACAGCGAGCCGTGGGAACTCGGCTGTCCGGTGTGTAACGCCCGCGAGTACCGGGCGCGACAGGCCGGCTCACAGTTGGAGACGCTCGACGGGATCGGCGAGGCGACCGCCGAGAAACTCCAGGCGGCCGGCATCGAGGATATCGGCGACCTCCAGGACGCAGACCCCGAGACGCTCGCCGACGAGGTCGACGGCATCGGCGTCGACACCGTCGAAGGGTGGCAGGACCAAGCCGTCTGACTGGCGCCGCTTCGCCTAGCGCGCTCGGCGCGTGTGGTTCGTCTGGCGCGTGCGTTTCGCTCGGCGCGCGTGGTTCGTTTGGTGCGTGTTCCATTCGACGCCTCCGTTTCGTCTGGAACCTGCGGTTCGCCTGGTTCGGGTGGAACACCCCCACCCCTAATTTCGAGTAGAGCAGTCGACAGATCACTCGAATTACACGTTCCCCAACTGCAACCCCGGGACGGAGCCGGGTGTGGGGACTCGAATCATTCTTGTACGTCCGTGTTCGAGGGTGGGTTATGGAGGTCACTTCGCAACTGCTCCTGACGGCGTTCATGGGGGCGTTCCTCCTCGCCGTCGTCGGGTAT
>JAHENP010000270.1 GCA_018609965.1 Haloferacaceae archaeon | reverse complement strand
GGGGTCGGGGTTCTACAACCTCGCGCGGTTCTTCAACTACGGCCGGATCGCCGTCGCCGGCCACGGGCTCGGGATCGCCGCGGCCGCGCTCGAAGAAGCGTGGGCGTACGTCCACGACCGCGAACTGTACGACGAGTCTGTCGCGGACAACCAGACCGTCCAACACCGACTCGTGAAGATGCGCGAGCAGTTCGAGGCCGCCCGGGCGCTCTCCTGGACCGCCTGTGAGCGCGTGATGGACGGCGACGACCCCGCCTTCTGGGCGAGTCTCGCCAAGGCCCGCACGACCCGGATAGCGGAGACGGTCGCCCGTGAGGCCGCACAGCTCCACGGCGGCGAGGGGCTCCGGATGGAGACCCGCGCGAACCGTGCGTTCCGCGACGCCAAGTACCCGAGCATCTACGAGGGGCCGAACGCGGTCCAGCGTGACATCGCGTACGGTCACTGGCCCGAGGAGTAAGCGGGGGGAAAAGCGAAACAGCAAGATCGGGTGACAAAGACGTTCATTTTATGAGGTACTGCAATACGTTGGAGAGTCCGTCGCCCTGCGACCGATCGACTTCGGAGGTCTGCGCCAAGTGATCAGATTGCGTCATCGGTCAGAGCGTCCACCGATTACTCCAATAGTGCCTGAGCATCCGCGACCGTCTCCAGTTGGGTTCTTGCACCGCAGCCGTCAAGAACATCGGTCAGCGCCGACAGCGAGAGCGGTCGGAACTGGAGAAGTTCTACCCCGACGTTGACGCGCTGAGCGTCGGCGTCGACGAACGGGTACGTCTCCAAGTCGTTGTTGTGATGGTGGCCGTGGATCACCCACCCGTCCCAGCCGTCGGCAACATCGCGAGGACGGTGGGCACACCGGAACTCGTAGTCGTCGTGCGAGAGACGGCAGGCATCGACGACCGGCACTGGTGCTTGGCCGTCTGAGAGCCCTACATCGTGGTTGCCACGGACGAGCAAGTCGACACCCAACGTCTCCAGCCGCTCGATTGTCTCCGTTCCATCCTGCATATCCATCGCGATGTCTCCGAGGTGGATCACACAATCATTCGGGTCAACGACTTCAAAGTGGCGTCTCACGAGTGCGGTGTCCATCGCATCGACGGTATCGAATGGCCGGTCGCAGTAGTCGATGATATTCGCGTGTCCGAGATGGTGATCGGAGACGACGTATCGTGCCACGACGGCAGTAGACTGACGACGGTATTGAACACTCCGCTTCAGTGTGTGTTGTTGTCAGGCCGCACGAACTCGGGGATAATGAGGAAACGGTCCACACGGCGCGGGCGGTTCGGCGGTCAGACAGTCGCAGTAACCAGTTGCACAGGGTTTAGGTGGGTCAGACCCCTAGAAATCGTAGTGATTGGTTTCGTCGACGAACTCGCTGTGTACGTTCTCGTCTACCTCCTCGCGACGGTCGGCTGTGGGGTCGGCGTCGGGCGTGCACTCCAGGTCGAGGACCCGGAGACGCGGACCGGACTGCTCGGACTCCTCCTCGGGAGCGGTGGGTGGGCGTTGTTCCAGACGGCGTTTCTGGTCGCGCCCACCTACCGGGTCGCGTATCTGAGCTACATCGCCAGTCTCGTTGTCGGGCTCAGTTCGATCTACGCGTGGCTCTACTTCGCCTCGGCGTTCACCGGGCGGACGCTCCACCGGAGTCGGATCTGGCGGCGTGTGGCGGTCGGCTCGTATCTGGCGATCATCGTGTTGAAGCTCACGAACCCGTTGCACGGCTCGTACTTCACGATCACGTGGGTGGCGGAGCCGTTCGTCCACTACGAGATCACACACGGCGTCTCCCACTGGGTGATCACGGGTGTCTCCTACGTCGCCGCCGGGATCGGCTTTTTCATGTTGTTCGAGGCGTTCACCGAGGCGGACTACGACACGCTCCCGTTGGCGGGACTGTCGGTGTTGACGGCCGCGCCGGTCGGGTTGGACGTGCTCGGCTACACGACGGACGTGTTCATCGAGATGAACTACGAGCCGATCGGGGTGGCGGTGTTCGCCGTCGGCGCGTTGTTCGTCTTTCGTGACCGGTTCTTCGTGGTGCAGGCGTCGGACACGACACAGAAGCCGTTGTTGTACTTCGACGCCAACGACCGACTCAGAGACTACAACAGCCACGCCGAGGCCGTCTACCCAGATGTCGACGCACGGTGTGGCGAGCGGCTGTCGACGGCGTTTCCGGCGATCACGGCCGCACTCGACACGGAGACGGCGACGATCCGACGGGACGAGGGCGACGAGCCGGGCTACTACCTGGTGACAGAGACGTTCGTCTCACAGACCGGGCCGAGTGACGGCCGCGTGATCCACCTCACGGACGTGACGAGCGCAGAGCGTCGCCGCCGCGAGCTCGACCGACACAACCAGCAGTTGGAGAGCATCTCGGCGGGGCTCAGACACGAACTGCTGAACCAACTGAACATCCTCCAGGGGTGGATTCGCCAGACGGAACGCGCCGTCGTAGACGGTGACACCGAGAGCGCCGAGGAGGCGCTGGAGACGGTCGACGACGCCGGCGACCGCGCGGTCGACATCATCGAGGATTTCGTCTCGCTGACACAGTACGGGACGACAGTCGACGAGACCTCACAGGTGTCGTTGGAGTCGGTCGTGGCGGAGGCCCGGACCGCGACAGACGCCGACGTGTCGTTGCTCGCGACGGTCGACAAGACGGTCGCGGCGAACCGCTCGCGGTTGGTCCACATGGTGACCAGCGCCGTCGAGTTCGCCGACGCGAACGGAGCGGGTTCGCTCGCGGTCGGGGTGACGGACGGGCAGATCACGTTCACCGACGACGGCGAGCCGATCGGTGACGAGACCAACCCCGGCGACTACTTCGATCTCGACGCCGCCGTTCCGAACAGTCGCGCGGGGCTCGCGCTCCCGAAGGTTCGGGTGTTGGCACAGCTCCACGGCTGGACGGTGCGACTCGACGAGGGGTACGAGGCGGGGATCAAGATCGTCGTTGCCGGCTCCGGTGTCGGTGGGTCGCCAGTCGTGTCGACGCCCGCAGCGTCGACGGCAGGCCAGCCAACGGCCGACCCGCAGTCTGCTCGGTCGACCGACGTGACAGCCGACCGGTCGTCGTCGGATCGGGCAACGTCCGACGCGACGCCCGGCCGAGAGAGTCAGTCGGTATCGGTCGTTCCGGACAGACTGTGGCAGCGGGCTCGCGGCCAGTCGTCCGACGACTGAGCCGTGCCGTGGCGGCTAGGAGGAACGATCACACCGACGGCTGTTCGACGTGGGCCCGCCAGAACGCGGGCGTGAGATACTCACCGTAGGCCGCCTGGTAGCCGGCGGCGCGGCCGACGGGCGCGAGCAGCTCCGTCGCGGCGCCGACGAGCCCACCCTCGGCAGCGGTGAACACCGTGTGGTCGGCCAGCCGGTCGGCGATCACGGCCCGTTGGAGCGGGTCGTCGGGGTCGCGGTCCGTGTCGTGTGCCAGCCCGCCCAGCGTCGGCAACACGGAGCGGAGTCGCCCGGGCGCGTTAATCTCCGTGACGACGACCGCGCGGTCGTCCGTCTCGACACGGAACGTGTGTTCGACGCCGGTCTCGACGACGGCCGTCTCCCCCGCGGGGACGCGTCGCTTTGCCCCGTCGAGTTCCAACGTCAACTCCCCGCGCCGTACGTCGAACCGCTCGCGGCTCTGTGTGTGGTAGTGTGGGGGCGGCCCGTCGTAGCCGCGGGCGAGGACGGAGACGCCGCGAACTGTCTCGTCGGCTGTCGATCCGCCGGTTTCGGTGGCTGTCTGTCCGCCGGTTTCGGTGTTTGTTCGTCCACCAGTTTCGGTGTCTGTTCCTCCCCCAGTTTCGTCGTCCGTCTCGTTCGCTCCGACGGGGATGCTCCACATCGGCTGTGTCGGGTGTGAGCTGATCGGCCCCGACCGTTCGCGAATCTGTGTGGCCAGCCACGACTCCGTGTCGAGTTCGAAGCCGGTGCCCGGAATCGGCTCCCCGTCGGCGTCGAGCGTCCGCCCGGTAGTGATCGTGGACACACCCGCTCTCGGTGTGCGAGCCGTGTCAATCCTCCGTCGTCGTCTGCGCTCTCCTGTCGCCGACCACCGGCGACGGACGACGAACAGAACGATCTTTCTGTAAACTGCGGGACAGAAGTGTAATTCTGATTATGTTTAACTCGGTGTGGTGGCTTGTGTGAGACGAGAGATGCGACGGACACACAGTTCGGCTCCGGCGGTCGTCGGCGCACAGATACGCAGTCCGGCAGCGAGACGCGGTTCGGTCGTCGCGACAGTCGTCGCGGCGGCGGTGGCACACACGTTGGTGCTCGCCGTGGTGGCGCCCGCCGCCACCCTGTTGGCGTTGGTCGGGGTCGCGGTCGGCGCCGCCGCGACGGCGTGACCGGCCGTCACCGCGCGGCGGGATGGCCGGCGGCGGATTCGCACAACGCGCCAGACACGGGAACTTATGCCCGAGCGCCGAGTCGACCCGGGCATGACCGACGACGGCGGGCGGACGGAACGCCCCATCGAGCGCGGCTTTCCCATCGAGCGTGTCAACGAGATCGCCGCCAAGGAGAGCCGCGCGAAACAGTGGTACCGTCCGATCTACACGATGCACAAGTGGTGGGCGCGCCGCCCGGGTTGCTTGTTCCGCGCGATCACGCTGTACTCCCTGCTCGACGAGGACACCGACCCGGAGGAGCTGGCGGTGTACGAACCCGGCGAGAACCAGACGCTCGGGAGCAACGGCCACTCGGCGGCGGAGTTGCTCGACGCCGCCGCGGACGTGGACATGGACAACCCCGAATCGCTGTGGGAGTTCTACCCGAAAGACGTGCGCCTGCCGGAGGACACCAAAGTGCTCGACCCGTTCGCGGGGGGTGGCACCTCGTTGGTTGAGGCCTCGCGGTTCGGCGTCGAGTCGGAGGGGTACGACCTCAACCCCGTGGCGTGGTTCGTGACCAAGAAGGAGTTGGAGGCCGGCGAGACGGATGTTGAGGAACTGGAGCGGGCGTTCGAACGGGTGCGTGACGACGTGGCCGACGAGATCACGCAGTACTACAAGACGCCGTGTCCGAACGGGGACCACGACGCGGACGTGATGTACAACTTCT